>CAMBWG010000219.1 GCA_945871415.1 uncultured Desulfovibrio sp. | reverse complement strand
ACGACAGGCCGTATGGTTTGAAATGCGAAGCATTTCAAACTGAAAATGCTCTGGAGCGTTTCACCTTTGAAAAAGGGGAAACGCGAGGCGGCGGCACAGCGCCGCCCGGCCCAGAGTGAGCGGAAAAACCGCGCTTTTTCCGCGAAACGACAGGCCGTATGGTTTGAAATGCGAAGCATTTCAAACTGAAAATGCTCTAAGGTGCACACGGCGCTCCGCGTTCCGAGAGAACCGAAGAAGGAGGGAGCATGCTGCGGGGGAGAAGTATTCTTGTGGTCATGCTGCTTGCGGCGCTGGCTGCGGGCGGCTGTTCGCGTTCGGACAGAGAAAAGGAGGAAGAATCGTCATCCTCAGCCGGCGGAAGCGGGGGAGGGCCTCTGATAATTCCTTTTGCGGGGCAGTCGTCATCCACGTACTCAAATATCGATAAAAGCCGTCCCGTGCGGCGTTTTTCGAGCGACGTGGGCGTTGGCTCGAAGGCCAGTATTACGGCGAGGGGACGTTCGTTCTTCGGTTTCGGATCGGGAAGCTAGCGTATGGAAATTCTGCAGCTGCCGCCGGTTCCCGATGCTTTTTACGACAGTCTCGGTTATCCCAGGGAAGGAAAGTGCGCCGATATCGTCGTTATTTCCGAGGCCGAGGCCGAGGCCTTTTACGAAGCGGCCGCCGAATGCTTTCGCATGGTGGACGCCGCCACGGAGTATGTCATTCAGCACGACCTGCTGCGTCAGATGGGCATTCCGGCCTACATGGATGCCGTCATCAGACGCACCTATGAAGACTATCGCCGTCATCCTCATATGATCGGCCGTTTCGATTTTGCCGGAGGCGTGGACGGCGTGCCCATTAAGTTGCTGGAATTCAACGCGGATACGCCATTCAGCATTTTTGAGGTGTCCACCGTGCAGTATGCGCTGGCGAAGTTCCACGGACTGGACCCCGATACACGGCAGTACAACAGACTCTTTGAAACGCTTCAGGACTTTTTTGTTTATCTGCGCCGGCAGCATCCGCATACGTCGGTACTGTTTACCAATGCGGCGGACGGAGAAGACGACGTAACGACACAGATCATCCGCGAAGCCGCGGGCGACGTCATGCCCGGGGATTATCTGCACTGGACGGACGTCTGTATTGACAGGCGGCAGGGCGTCTGCTCCGTGGATGCCGGCGGGCAGTATATCCGCAATCTGTATAACGTCGTCATCAAGATGGTCCCCTGGGATTTGCTGTTTCTTGAGGATGAGCTCATGGCGCGAGAGCTGGTCCGCAGCATGGAAGAGCATCCCGATCTGGTCGTGTGTAATCCGCCCTATGCCGCCGTGTATCAGAGCAAGGCGCTGGCGGCCGTCATGTGGGATTTGTTCCCCGACAGTCCCTACCTTCTGCGCTCGTCCATGAAAGCCCTGCAGACGGATTCCTATGTGCGCAAGCCCATATGGGGCAGAGAAGGGCGCAATATCGCCGTTTTTGAAAATGGCGTCTGTCTTGCGCAGACCGACGGCTTCTACAAGGACCAGCCCGAACTGTTTCAGGAAAGGGCGCGCATGGCCTCCGACGGCAGACACTTTTATCAGGCGGGCGTATTCATCTCCATGGAAGAACCCTGCGCCATCGGTTTCCGCCGCTCTGCGTCGCCTGTCATCACGACGGACGACGAGCTGTGCGGGCATATTCTCCGGCAGCCTTCCTGACGCCGGCCGCGAAGGCGTATTTTCAGGCCGCACAGTGAGAAAAGCCCTGTCTGACCTTGCACCGGTCGGACAGGGCTCTTTTATTGGTGCTGCAGAGCGTTTCAACTTTGGAAAAGGTGAAACGCGAGGCGGCGGCACAGCGCCGCCCGGCCCGAAATGAGCTGGAAAAGCGCTGTGTTTCTATATGTTTTTCAAAGATAGAATGCTTTAGAACGGCACATGCCCCACAAAGCGGCGGCTGATTTCCGGCAGTTCCTCGTCAAAGAGCGGGCCGCCGCGCAGGAACTGATCCATACGCTGCATGAGGGCCGCCATGGAGGGGAAGTCTTCGCCGCGTTCTTCGTTCCAGACGCGCCAGAGGCCGGGGGCCGCATGCGCGCCGCAGTGGGCGCTGCGGCTGTGCCACTGGACGGGAGGCAGACTTTCGCGGCTGACGAAGCCGAGATGCAGCGGCCCGTCGGGCGTCTGGAACAGGATCGTTCCGGCCTGTGCGCCTTCCGGCGCGTCGAGGCTGTAGCCCGCGGGGTAGTCGGCAAGGCGCAGCAGATCTTCCAGTCCCGCACGGACGATATGCAGCCGTTCGCGGGAAGGCATGCGGAAGGCGGCGGCGTCCATTTCCTGTTCCTGTTTCTGGAATTCGGCATCACGGCGGGCGCGGTAACCGTCGAGGGAGATACTGCGCCGGCGCGCGATACGGAAGCTGATGACCAGCGCGGCAAGGCCGACGATGCCTATGATGGCCCACATGATCATGGGGATATTCTCCTTGACTGTACGAGAGGATGCGGCGGGAAGCAGAACCTCCCGCCGCTTTCTTTTATGTGGGGCGTTCGGGCGTACAAGTCAAGACGCGCAGCCCCTTCCCTTTTCGTCTGCAACGCGCTATGCTTAGACTACGGTGCGAAGGAGCAGGGCTCCCGCGCCTTTCCCTTGTCGTTCACCCGGCGCGGCGCTGCCCGCCATATCGCAATAAAGGGAGTAAATCGATGTCCAACCTGGAAACCCAACGCACTTTTGCCCTTGTGGGCACCGGCGGCTGCGGCAAAACGTCGCTGGCGGAAATGCTGCTTTTTGACGCGCAGGCCATCAGCCGCATGGGCGCTATCGAGGAAGGCAGCACCAGCCTGGATTACGAGCCCGAAGAAATCCGCCGTCGCGGCTCCATTCAGCCCGCGTGCGCGACCTATTTGTGGAACAAGAATCGTCATTTCCTGCTGGACATTCCCGGCGACGGCAACTTTACCGGCGATATGGAATATCTGCTCAAGGGGGTGGACGGCGTCCTGTTCGTCATTGACGCCGTTGACGGCGTGCGCCCGCTGACCAAGAAGTTCTGGCAGGTCGTGCGCGACGACAAACTGCCCGCCATCATTGCCATCAACAAGATGGATCGCGATCGCGCCGATTTTCAGATGGCCTTCGACAGCCTGACATCCCTTGGCATAAAACCGGTGGCGCTGCAGCTCCCCATCCGCAAGGGCGAAGAGTTTGCGGGCTATGTGGACGTGCTGACGGGCAAGGCCTGGTACTTCGGCGCTGACGGCGGCGTGAGCGAAGGCGAAGTGCCCGCGGAACTGGCCGACGACATGACCCTGCTGCATGACGTGACCGTGGAAAATATCGCGGAAAGCGACGAAAACCTCATGGAGCAGTATCTGGAAGAAGGCAGCCTTGATCCCGAAGCGCTGGCCGCCGGTCTGCGCGCGGGCGTGCTCAAGGGCGAGCTTTCTCCGGTGCTGGTTTGCGCGGCTCTGCAGGACAAGGGCGGTCGCGCCATTCTGGATGCCGTGCAGCAGCTTCTGCCTTCCCCGCAGGAACGCCCGGCCTTTACGGATGCCGTGGGCGCGGAACATACGGCCGATCCCAATGCACCGCTTTCCGCTTTTGTGTTCAAGACCCTGAGCGACCCCTTCACCGGGCAGCTTTCCATCCTGCGCGTCCTCTCCGGCACCATCAAGGGCGACGCCACGCTGAAGAACATGCGCTCGGGCGAAAACGAACGTCTGGGCAGCATTCTCTATCTCAACGGCAAGACGCAGGCCCAGTGCAAGGACGAAGTCGGCCCCGGCGCCATCGTGGCCGTGGCCAAACTGAAGAATACCCGCACCGGCGACACTCTGTGCGATGAAAAGGCGCCCTTTGTGCTGCCGCAGCCGACGTTGCCGCCGCAGCTCATCACCTACGCGCTGGCTCCCAAGGAAAAGGGCGACGAAGACAAGGTCTATGCCGCCATTCAGCGCCTGCTGGATGAGGACATCACCCTGCGTCTGGCCCGCGACGAAGAAAACGGCGACATCCTGCTTTCCGGCATGGGCCAGCTGCATATCGAGCTGTCCGTGGAAAAGGCAAAGCGCCGCTTCAAGGTCGATATCGTGCTCAAGACGCCCAAGGTTCCCTACCGTGAAACCGTGCGCGGCAAGTGCCAGGTGCAGGGCCGTCACAAGAAGCAGTCCGGCGGCCGCGGCCAGTTCGGCGACTGCTGGATTGAAATGGAAGGGCTGCCGCGCGGCGCGGGCTATGTCTTTGAAGACGCCATCGTGGGCGGCGTGATTCCCCGTCAGTACATCCCCGCCATTGACAAGGGCATTCAGGAAGCGGCCGCGCGCGGCTTCCTTGCCGGCTGCCAGGTGGTGGACTTCCGCGTCAAGCTCTATGACGGCAGCTATCATACCGTGGACTCGTCGGAAATGGCCTTCAAGGTGGCCGGTTCTCTGGCCTTCAAGAAGGCGATGGAAAGCCTCAAGCCGGTGCTGCTCGAACCCATTGTGCTGCTGACCGTGTCCGTGCCTGACGAAAGCATGGGCGACGTTATCGGCGACCTGTCCTCGCGTCGCGGCAAGGTGCTCGGTTCCGACTCCGCGGGCGGCGTGACGGAAATCAAGGCCCACGTGCCCATGAGCGAAGTGCTGCGCTACGCTCCCGACCTGCGCT
>CAMBWG010000218.1 GCA_945871415.1 uncultured Desulfovibrio sp. | reverse complement strand
CCCCCCCCCCCCCCCCCCCCCCCCCCCCCCCCCCCCCCCCCCCCCCCCCCCGAAAGAAAATATAATACTACTTCCTGTTCCGGCCGGAGATGGCGAGGAGGGCGTCGAGGATGCTCCACGGGCTTGGAGGGCAGCCGGGGACGTAGAGATCCACGGGCAGGTGGGCGGGAACGCCGTCGCCGCATTCGGGCGAGGGCTGGAAGAGGCCGCCGGAGATGGCGCAGCTGCCCACGGCGATGACGATCTTGGGTTCGGCTACGGCGGCGTAGGTATCGAGCAGGGCGGCGCGCATGTTGCGGCTGACGGGCCCGGTGACGAGCACGCCGTCGGCATGGCGCGGCGACGCGGCAAAGCCGATGCCGAAGCGCCCGAGGTCATAGGTCAGGGTGCCGAGCACGTTTGTGTCGGCTTCGCAGGCATTGCAGCCCGCGGCGCTGACCTCGCGCAGGGAGAGGGAGCGGCGATAGAGTCCGTAATCGCGCTGCGGCGTGCCGACGCCGGAAAAGGGCTTTTCCGGGGTGACGAGCAGGTCTTCGCGATTGAAGGCGGCCACCCGGTAATCGCGGCTGAAGGCAATGGCCTCCTGCGGGCAGACATCGCGGCAGGCGCCGCAGAACAGGCAGCGTCCCATGTCGAGCTGCGGGCCGCCCCCGGGACGGGGGGCAATGGCTCCGGAGGGACAGACACGGGCGCAGGCTGTGCAGGAGCCGCAATCCACGGCACGCAGCCGGGGCACGCCCAGATAGCGGGCGGGCAGGGTCGGGTCTGCTTTGGGGTATCGGGCTGTACGGTATTTCTGCCGGAAACGTTCGGCGATGATGCGGAACATGGGCATCCCTTTTTCTGAAATTTTTTCAACCTGTCGCGGGAGAGGGGGAATTGCCTCTAAAGGTCAAAGCCGCAATAGGACAGATTGAAACTCTTGTTGCAGAGGGGAAAATCGGAGATTTGCTGCCCGCGCAGGGCCATGGCCAGCCCCTGCCAGTTGTGGAAGGAAGGATCAATGGCCTTGAAGAAGGCCGGCCGTCCCGTGGCATCCGTCATAAGCAGGTGGCATATCTCGCCGCGCCAGCCTTCGACCTGTGCCACGGCCAGATGGAGCGGCGGCAGGGCGTCGGGAAGTTCGGCCTGTACGGGAGACGGCCTTTCGGCGGCAAGGGCCTTGAGGTCCGCCGTGGCCTGGGCCGTGGAGACATCCAGTTCGCGGCTGCGGACGAGCGTGCGGGCCAGAACGTCCCCGTTGCGTTCCACCACGGGGTCGGGCGCTTCCTGCGGTTCCGGTCCCAGAGGCTGGGTGAAGCGGGCGTCCACGGGCAGGCCGCAGGCGCGGGCCGCCATGCCGACAAGGCCGAGGGAGCGGGCCGTTTCCCGGCTGACGGGGCCGGTGCCTTCCAGACGATCATGGACGCTGGGGCTGGACAGCATGACGTCCACGGAGGCACGGGCGTCACGATAGGCCGCCTGAAGACGGGCGAGGGCGTCGGCGCACTCGTCGGCGGAAAGATCCTGACGCACGCCGCCGGGGCAGAGCAGATTCCGTCCGAAACGGTTCCCGCAGAGAACGGCGGTGGTATTGAGCACATCGCCGCGGATGCGTCCGTTCCATGCCGATGTGGGAAGAAAGCCGGTGTCGCCGCCGATGGCGCCCAGATCGCCTATGTGATTGGCAAGGCGCTCCAGCTCGAGGGCCACACGCCGGAGAAGGCGGGCGCGGGGCGGCACGACGATGTCCGCAAGGCGTTCGAGCGCGGTGCAGTAGGCGGTGGCATGGCCGATGCTGGTGTCGCCCGCAAGACATTCCACCAGCGACATCCGGCGGCGCGGGGCGGCGCGCAGAAAGAGATTTTCAGCGCCGCGATGCTGGAACCCCAGACATATTTCCAGATGGAGCACGGTTTCACCGAGGCACTGGAAACGGAAATGCCCGGGCTCGATGATGCCCGCATGCACGGGCCCCACGGCAACCTCGTGGACCTCCGCGCCTTCCACACGGAAAAACTCGTTTTCCGCCGGGCCGGGGCGGCGTTCCGCGGCATCCGCGGGCCAGGGGGCGTTGAAGCGCACGGGCTTGAGCCACGGATGCCCGGCGGGCATGACGCCGGAGCGCTCGCAGAGTTCCCGCTCGAAAAGATGCGCCTGCGGATACTGGGGCGTCAGGGACGCGTAGCCGGAAAGGGGTTCGCTGCGCAGGATGTGCAGATTGCCGTCCTCATCGTGACAGAGGAGGCTGCACAGGCTTTTACGCGCATCGTCGGGATTTTCGCCCGGCAGCGCGAAGATGGCCAGCAGACGGCAGCCCGCGTCAAGGAGCGCGCCCGTTTCTTCCCGCCAGCGTGCGCCGCGCAGTTCTTCCACTTCGGCAATATTGACACTCCGGGTATAGGGAAAACGCATGGCCTAGCCTCCGATGCTGCGCGCGGCCTGTGCCAGAACATGCCGCAGCCCCTGCGGCACATACAGACCAAGAAGGAGAACGGTCAGACCCAGCGCCAGAGGGGGCAGAACGCTGAGCAGCGGTTCACGGGTGGCACGGGGGACGTCCGGCGGACGCGAACCCTGTATCATGCGGAGCACCGGAACGCTCATGCCCACGAAGATGACGGCCAGCAGCGCAAGATACAGCGTGCCGGCGAGCCACTGTCCCTGCGCCAGCGCTCCCTTGAAGATCCAGAGTTCACTGACGAACAGGCCGAAGGGCGGGGAGCCGACAATGGCGAGAAAACCGCCTGCCCAGAGGACCGTCGTAAAGGGCATGGACCAGCGCATGCCCCGCACGTCGTAACTGGAAAGGGTGTGGTAGCGGGTGAGGATGTTGCCCGCCAGCAGAAAGAGCATGCACTTTGTCAGGGAGTGGCAGAGGGCATGGAGCATGGCCCCCTGAACGGCCACGCCGCCAAGGCCGATGCCGAAGGCAAGGATACCCATATGCTCCACGCTGGAATAGGCGAGCAGGCGCTTGTAATGGCCCTGTCCCACAATGAAGATGGCTGCCGTGATCAGCGACAGCAGACCGAAAAAGAGCAGAAGGCGTGCGCTGAATCCTCCCAGACCGGCGGCCAGCAGTATTTGATGGCCGCGCAGGATACCGAGCAGCGCGCAGTTGAGCAGCGCGCCGGAAAGCAGGGCGGATACCAGCGAGGGGGCCTGACTATGGGCGTCGGGCAGCCAGTTGTGCAGGGGGGCGAGGCCCATCTTGGTGCCGTATCCCACCAGAAAGAAAATGAAGGCTGCCTTGAGCCAGGGCACGGCCGGGCCGCCGGGCGTGACGCCGTGGGCGAGCTGTTCGAGGACGGAGAGCTGATCCGCGGCCTCGTTGGCGCGTTCCAGCCCGTTACCGGCAAAGGCCAGCGAGAGCAGAAGGTTGCCGATCAGGGCCAGAGCAATACCTACGGAGCAGATGATCAGATATTTCCATGTGGCTTCGAGCGATTCCTGATGCCGGTGAAAGTAGATCAGCGGCGCGGAAGCCAGAGTGGTTGCCTCGATGCCGACCCAGAGCGCGCCGAGATGGCGCGTGCAGGTGACAAGCGTCATGGCCGAGAGAAAGATGCACAGACAGGCTGTGAAGCGGCGTTCCGGCGCGTTGGTAAAGCGTTCGCCGGTCTTCATATGGGCGCGTTCGCCCAGTCCTTCTTCCGCCTTGAGGTAGCCGACGGCATAGACGGAGGACACGAGGAAGAGGGCCGAGGCAATGCCGAGGAAAAGGCCGCCCAGCATATCGGGGGCGAGCAGACCGCCGAAGGCCGACGGCGCGTTTCCTTCGATGATGCGGCGCAGCACGGCGGCGGTCAGCACGAAATGCAGAATGGCGGCGGCCACAAGCAGCGTGCGGCCCGTGGCGGCTCTGGTAATGAGCATCATCAGCGCCGCCGCCAGCAGCGGCAGAATCAGCAGGGCTTCTAGCATGGCGATCAATCCCTGAGGCTGCGGAAGCGGCCTACGTCTATGGTTTCAAATTTGCTGGAAATATGGTTGATGGCAATGCCCATGACAAAGACGGCGACAAAGAGGTCGAGCAGCAGGGTCAGCTCAAACCAGACGGCTCCGGCGCTCATGAGGGGCGTGCCCAGCAGGAAGATGCCGTTTTCCGTCACCAGATAGCCCATGACCTGCGAGAGAGCCGACGCCCGGCCAATGACGAGCAGCAGACCGCAGAACAGCGTGCCCAGCGCCGTAGCCAGCAGGAAGGGCGGGAAGAAGCCCTGCGGCAGGGGAAGCTGCTTTTCCAGCCAGAGGGCAAAGACAAGGCCGATCATGCCCGCCAGCACGGCGGCGGCATAGGGCAGGTGCGGCGGCACGGACGAAGGCGCGCCGATACGCAAATGCGTGCGGCGCAGCAGCAGCGGCAGGCCCACCCCCTTGATCAGCAGAATTGCCACGCCGATCAGCAGATGATCAAGGCTGATGAGCAGCGCCGCCAGCAGACACCCCTGGACGGCAACCAGTTTGTTCATGCCGGCCAGACGATCCGTTCCCAGCAGGAGCAGATTGTTCAGCAGCAGCAAAAAGAGCAGCAGAAGCAGGACGGACATAACATTTCCTTGTCAGGCATATCTGAGGCCGTTTTTTGCGGGCAGTTTTTTCTCTCTGGGGGAGGGGAACCCCTCTGCTGGCGCGAGAGGGGT
>CAMBWG010000217.1 GCA_945871415.1 uncultured Desulfovibrio sp. | reverse complement strand
CGCACTGGTGGAACCGACAAAGACGTTTTTCACGCCCGCCTGATCTTCCTTCTCGCCGAGGGCGTGGAACTGCTGGCCTACCCAGTTGGTGACGTGTTCGGGCAGATAATGAATCAGGGAAAAGAATTTGTTTGCCGTCATGATGACGACGATGCCGAGGATGACCAGCATGGCGAACGTGCCGGTAATGCCGATGATTTTGGTTTGCATGGTTCCGCCGACAAAGATTTCAAAGCCCGCGCCGAGCAGGCGGCCCATCATGTTCATCAGGATGACAGCGGCGAAGAATCCGCAGACCATGAGCGGCGGACGGACAAGGATGCCGAGCAGAAGAAAGTATCCTCGCTTGCCGTGCTGGCCTGCCGCCCCCTCGCCATCGGGCAGAGCATGGGCGCAGAGCCAGAGCGGCGCGGCTACAAGGGCTTCCACCACGAGGATGATCCAGCCTACCAGAGCTGAAATCCAGCGGATGAACGGAATCGCGGGCAGATAGTAGGCCAGCGCCAGCCCGTAGATCAGGAGCGGCAGAAAGACCGTGAACAGGGCAAAGCTGATGTACTTGTCCAGATTCGGTACAGCCTTGCCCACAAAGGGCAGGGCCTTGCCCATCGAGTGCGCCACATCCACGACGCCGAGCGCCGAAGCCAGCCCCCAGGCCGTGCCGATGAGGTAGTCCCCCACATCGGCTACGGCCATGACGGGATCGCTGGAGGACAGTTTTTCGATGGCTATGGGCAGGATGTTTCCGGCCACAAGCTGATTCAGCGTTGCCCGCAGCCAGTTGCTGATTTCCTCAAAGGCGCGGCCTTCATCCGTGACGGACGGTGTGGCCGTGGTGTCGGAAATCTCTCTTCGGCTGGCGTAGGCGGTCTTGATGTAGTTGGCTACGCGCTCCCTTGTCGCCTCATAGTCCCGCAGGCCGTGCGTCAGCGCCTGAAGCTCCGACATCGTATATTCGTGCGGACTGTAGGTGATGCCGGAGTACATGGCCTCCCTGACTTCCTGGTTGATCCATGAGATGGACCAATAGGAAGACCCGGCGATAAACCAGCCGTATTGAGCGGCGTTTTCCCTGAACTCATTGAGCTTGTCATGAAGCTGTCCCTGCTGCGCGTAACTTCGCAGGCCGGAAAGGATGGTCGTATTGACCTGATTGGCTGCATCGTACAGGGCGCGAGGCTTGATGGAGGAAGCCGGAGTATCGGGGTCGGCAAGCTGTTGCGCCAGCGGCGAAAGGGCGGAAATGGCCGTGCCAACGGCATTGACCTTTCCCCGGCACAGAGCGTCGCCTTCGTCCACGCAGGAAACCGTGATGCTCCCCGCATTGCCGTTGAAGACGAACCTGTATTCGCCCCCGGCACGAAACCAGTTGCCGCTGTATTTCCATTCTCCGCCCGGCGTGATGTTCAGGCCGCGCCGTTCGTTCAGGTAATACTGGAGCGTCAGCGATTCCAGCGCGCCGTTGGTGATGGAGGCATACTGGGTGACGTTCTGATCCGGAGCCTGGGGAGAAAGCTGCCCGCCATGCTCCACAAAATACTCCGCACCCAGCTCCCAGACATGGTTGCCAAGATTGATGGAAAAGCCGATGCAAGCCAGAATCGCCACCTGAAAGAGCGACAATCCTTTAAAAATGGGTGCCAGAGCGCCCATTGCTCCCACAAAGCGCAAAGGCATCCACAGCGAGCTGAAACGCTTTCCAAAGGGAGTGCCCTCATGGGCCGTCCCGGCCACGGCAACGGCCAGCACCCAGATGAACAGAGCCGATACCACGGCCAGCGCGATCAAGTTGAAGGCGCTGAACATTTCAAGCATCAATTCCGATGCCTGCGAACCGCCGAGACTTGTGCCCCAGCTATCCCACCCCTGTCCGAGAAAGGTGTCCAGAATATGCTTGCTGGCATCGGTTTGCAGGAGGACTTCCGAAGTCGCGGGGATGTCAGACGAGGCCATGACTCTCCTCCTTGCCGATGTCGGGGGTGAGATGGCACAAGAAACGCCGGGCAATGACATTGACTTTTGATATTGATATGGATATTATTGTCAATATCAGAAAAGGAGAACAGCCATGCAGATGCTTTTTCATATCCCTGATCCTCTGGCCGCCCGGTTCAGGCAGATGGTTCCCCCCAGACAGCGCAGCGCGTTTGTGGCGAAGCTGATGGAGCAGGCTCTGCCAGAAGACGATGATCCTCTGTATCGCCTTGCGCTGGAGGTCGAACGGGATGCCGCGTTGAACGCGGAAATGCGTGAATGGCGTGAGGGGCTGATTGCTGACGGCATTCGCGGTGGAGAATATGCCAGGGGAGGACAAGATGCGGCGCGGTGAGGTCTGGTGGGTCAACTTTGATCCGTCAGAAGGCATGGAAATCCAGAAGTGCCGTCCGGCCGTGATCCTTACGGTCAACGCCTTGAACCGGGCGAGGGGAACCGTGGTTGTGGTGCCGTTGTCCACATCGGCGAAGCCGCGCCCTCCTATTGTGGTTCCTCTTCCTTCCGCCGGAAAAACGTCAGTTGCGGTATGCGACCAGCTTTGCGCGGCGGACAAGAGACGGTTCGGGAAAAAAATCGGTGAACTTACCGACAGCGATATGTCCGTCCTGACGGAATCCATGAAAGTCGTTTTGGGGCTGCTGTAACGGAGTGCCATTGTTTTCTCCCTACTGCTGAGCGCCGACCATGCGCGTATAGAGGTCATCCACTTCCTTGCCGGTCGTGCCTTCCATGCGCGTGAGATAGTCCAGCGAGGCAATGACAGTCAGCCTGTCCAGCAAATCCGCATTCTTGCGCGTCAACTCCATCTGAAACGCCTGCATGATAACCAGTTCCCGCAGCAGCCCCGTGTCTGTTGCCGTGGCTATTTGCGCGAACCAGTTCGGGTTCCCGACGCGCATCTGCGAGAGGAGCTTGTATAGCCCGGCTTCCGAGAGCCTGCCGTTCACAATGCCGGGCGGCGTGCCGCTCCCGCCCGCTTCCGACCACTGGTTTTCCGCCCAGGCCGTCACATCTTCCGGCAGCGTGGGCGCGTGGTACACCACATGGTTGTTCAGCGATTCCATGACAGCGGCTACCCGTTCCTCATGAATTTTTCGTGCCGCCGCGTAAGTCTGTCCGGCGGGTGTGTCCTTCTGTTCCTCCGTCACCACAGGCAGGGGACGGGGATTGGCCAGCGTTTTTATGGTCTCATGGGCCTGCGCCACTTGTTCCTCGGTCAATGTGCTTTGCAACGGAAAGAGCGCGTCCAGACTTTCCTGTTGGGAAGGCTGGTCATCGGCAAGCACACGTTGGAGAAACTCCACCGGTTTTTTGCCGGGAGTATTGGCATGGGCCAGTTGCTTTTCACGCATGGCCGCATGGATTTCCCGTCCGGCCTGAGCGCCGAGCTGAATGCCCGCGCCCAAAGAACTGCTTCCGCACAATCCGGCGGGCTGCGCGGCCTTGCCGTACATATCCTCGGTTTTCATGGCTTCGCCCGCCACGGCCTGTCCCTTGAGCGTGGCGGCATTGCTTTCCTTGAGGGCGACCAGCGCCCGCACGATGGTGGCCGATTCCGTCTTGATGGTGCCGATGATGTTCTGCGCGGCCATCAGAATTTCCGAACGGATGGCTTCCGCTTCCGTAGCGGTATAGGCATTGACCGCCTGAATGGTTTCCGACTTTGCCGCGTTGAGCATGGCGTTGATGGAGCCGCAGCCGCATCCCCCGGCCCATGCCGAAGCCGGAAGCAGGACAAGCGCCAGGGCAAAAAAGAGCTTTTTCATTGTTCCCTCGCTATTTCGTTGGCAATTTCCAGAATGACGTTGACGACTTCCCCGTCGGCGTCGCTCTGGTCTTCGACCTTGCGCCTGCGGCGCTCAACTTCGGCCTTGGCCGAACCGCCGGGAAACCGGATGGCCAGCCTCCGCAGGGTTTCGGACGGCCCCAGACGCTGATAGAGATTATTGCGGATAGCCACATCTTCCGTTGTGGTGTTGAACGCCCACAGAGATTGCGGGCCGATGGTCAGACTGAGAACAAGCTGGGACATACCCGAACCTGTTCTGAACAGGGCGATGAGATTGGAACCGGCTCTGCCGGGTTTGCCCAGCCGCGAAAGCGCGTGACGGCAGGCCCCGTTCAGCCCGAAGCGTTCCGCCAGGTTTTCAATGCTCTTTTCCGTGCCGGAACCGAGGATGACGACCGTGGTGGCAAGCTCGTCCGTGATGATTTTGGGGATGTCGTCGATGGACTGCGTGTACAGCCCGATGCTCAGGTTCCATTTGCGACTTTCGCGGGCCATTGTGGTCATGTCGGCCTGAAGCTGCCCTGCGACCGAGGTGTTGTTGGTAACGCGATGCGCTTCATCGTAGCACAGCCGTTTGGGGTCTTCCCGAATCGCTTCAATCCGTCCGGCGTGGTAGTCCTGATACCGTTTCGGCATCAGGGCGACATCAGCGGGCATGAGGAAGAACCGTGAACCGAGAACGTGCCGCGCCAGCATGTACATGACGGCGGACTGTCTGTCCGCCGTGGCCCCGCCGCGCGGGGCCACCTCGTCAAGGTCGAGACTGACAATAAGTGCGTCGCCCAAAACAAAACCTGGGGGTTCTTTAAGGATGAAAAAAGCCACGATGGCGGGCAGCAGGGAGCG
>CAMBWG010000216.1 GCA_945871415.1 uncultured Desulfovibrio sp. | reverse complement strand
CAGAGCGATGGATTGCGCGCTGTTGACCATGGCGACGTTGGCGTCGCCCACGATGATTTTGTATTCCTCCAACTGGCGCGCCCGGGAGACCAGGCTGTCCCGCATGTCCTTGAGCATCTCCCGCAGGACCGGCATGGCGTTCATGTCCACACAGGGCGGGGCATAGCGCCGGTCGAGCCGGACCACGTCGCCTTCACGCACCAGAACAGCCAACGGCACGAGGGAAAGATTGTCGACTTCGTTGATTTCGTCGCCGCAATAGAGCCTGGCGTTGTAGCGAAGCGTCTTCACATCCCCCGCCGGCCCGCCGCCGAGCAGGTCGGGAACCGGCTCCGGCATGGGATCGGCGACAAAGCGTGCCGAAGCCGGGGCCTCGGCGGGCATCTCGGTTTCCACGACGTTGCCGCCGTTGAACGCGCCGACGGGAAGCCCAAGCCAGACCTTGAGGGGCGATTCGGGATTGATCCACGCTTCGCGGAAGGAACGGGCGGGCAGGAAGACGTTGTCCGGCAGGCGGAGCCGTTCGCCGCCCGGCAGCAGCAGGTCCAGTTCGGCCACGTCCAGAATTCCGGCCGCCAGGGCGTCTTCCCGCAGGGCAAAGCGCCGCGCCCCCCAGAAGTGCGGGCAAAGCAGGCTGCGCAAGGGTTCAAGGGACTCATCGCGCAGCTTGTCCGCCAGTTGAAAATGTTGCGGCTGCAAAAAAGTGCCGTGTTCCCAGAAAAGCGGCTTACTGTACACGCTCGGCTCCCGTCAGATTGACCGCTTCCCTGGTGACGGCGACAAAGGCGTCCATGTCGGCGGCTTCATAAAATGTCGTCCTGAAAGGCGGAACGCCCGTTTTTTCGCTGTGCACGGGCATGGGAACGACTTTGATGCACAGCTCCGGCCTCAAGTTGTTGAATCCCGCGGCCACGGCCAGATACTTCGCTCCCTCCGCCCGATCCAGAAAAATAGCGTCCTCCCGGCCCGGTTGGACATAGATGCGTTTTGCGCTGACGATCGAAGGGTCCGCAAGGCCGCAGTCAAGAAAAGTGAGCAGTCCCTGTTGCGTGGCGGCCAGCGTGGCGAAGGGGTTTTCGCTTTTGAGCTGGTAGACGCACAGGCTGAGGGCAAGGGGGTTGTCCCCCAGGACATTGAGTTCCCCGTCCGCCTGGAGGATGACCCGGATACCCCGCGGCTGGAAGTTCCAGACAATGTCGGCGGGGTTCTCCACCGGCGCGGGCTTCGGCGCGGGAGGCAGGACCGGTGGTTCCTTGCCGCCGCAGGCGCACAGACACAGGGCCGCCGCAAGGCACGCGAACCGGAAAAAACGCGAAACCGCCATCCTACTCCCCTTTAGCTGTTCAACCGCCGATCTGCACCTTGGTCTGGGCGGCCATGGGGCACTGTCCGGTGGTGTTATTGTTGTTGTGGCCGGACATGGCCCCCTGGATCACCGGCGGCTTATTCTCCACCTTGACCTTGGCGCTGCCCTTGAGAAATTTGCCGGGCCCGATGAACTTGTTGGAAACCACCCCGCCGTTGACCCCCGGCTCGTCGCCGTTGGACAGTGAGGTCTCAGATTTGATCGTGGCCACCTTGGCCCCGGCAAAGGTCACCTTGCTTGTGGCCGTGTTGGACTTGATCATGTTGCACATGAAAATGTTGACATAGGGCATGGGAGTCGGGCCCGCCGGCGTGGGCGTCTTACAGGTGTCGGGCGCGGCGCTCTGACAGGTGCAGCCCTGAAGGGTCAACGCGAACATGGCTTGTCCTTGTGTATGCGGGTTCCCCCGGTTCAGCCCAGATTGATATGATCCCCATCCAGATCGAGATTTTTTTCCGCCCGCAGCGAGGCGTTTTCCGCCCGTACCCGCAGCGCCGTCCGGCTGGCCAGGCGCATCCGGCCCGCCCTAATTTCGTCCAGATCCTCCACCCGGGTCGTCCGCCTGCCGAAAAAGGCGATGCAGCGGCCCGCCGTCAGGCCGAGATACGTCACCGCCGTTTCCAGGCGGGAGAAGGTTTGGGTGAGCAGCTCTCCGGCCAGACGGACAACGCGGCCGGTCAAAGCAAGGCGCTCCCGGCCCTCGAGCTCCAGTTCGTCGGCCCGCAGGCGCAGCCTTCCCGACGCGCTCAACATGGCGTCCGGGGGCAGCTCCAGACAGGGGCGTTCCTCCGCTTCGGGCGTTCCCGCCCCGGACGCGGCGCGGGCCAGGACGCAAAGTATATAAGCCTCCTGAGGGCAAAGGGCCAGCAGCACCTTGTCCCCCCGGGCGGGGACAAGCAGGCAGCCCGTGGCGCGCAGCGCACGGAACGCGCCGGAAGGTCCGGCCACCAGATACGCCTCTCCATATGCCCCTTCATGCGCCCCACCCGGCGCGGCATTGACCGTGGCAGTTTCCA
The DNA here is from genome assembly GCA_945871415.1 of uncultured Desulfovibrio sp. Lineage (GTDB taxonomy): Bacteria > Desulfobacterota > Desulfovibrionia > Desulfovibrionales > Desulfovibrionaceae > Desulfovibrio. The sequence goes on along the minus strand of CAMBWG010000216.1, from coordinate 2,249 downwards.
GTCTGGTTTCGGAATTCCGTGAAAGATACGCAGCCGGTTGCATGTTCGCTCTCCTTACCAAACACAGCCGACGGGCATTTCACATTTCCCATGTGAAAAAGCCCTAAGGCTGAAACTGTTCGCCGCGCAGGCGGTCGGGATCTGTGGGCCTGACGCCGTCCAGGCGCGTTCCGCTGGTCCGGGCCTCGTCAAGCCGGACCTGGTGCAGATTGGCAACGGAAAGATCCGCGCCGGAAAAATCGGCCAGCCGGACCCGGCAGTGGGACAAATCGGCGTACGCCAGGCGGCAACCCCGCAGCGACGCTCCGGTCAGATCAGCAGCCTCGAAAAAGGCTTTTTCCAGATGGGAGCCGTCGAAGCGAGCGGCCTGAAGATCGGCTCCGCCGAACTGGGCAAAGGACAGTTGGCAGTCTGTGAAGACGCTCGCGGGCGCAGACACCCCGATGAACGAGCCGTAGGCCAGCAGGCAACGGCTGAAGTGGCTTTTGCCCAACTCCGACCCGGCAAAGTCCGGCTGTTCCAGATCGCAGCCGTCCAAAACAAGACCGGAGCAAGCGCAGTTTTCAAAACGGGCCAGGCTGCCGGAACACCGGATAAAGGACGCCCGCTCAAGATCGCAGCCGGAGAACAGAACCTTGCCCAGCAGCAGGCCGGAATACACCGCGCCGGCCAGGCCGGAACAGGACTGGAAGGCGCAACGGCGGCAATCCGCGCCGCCAAGATTCACCCCGGCGAGAGAGCTTTCCTGCATGAGCGCGAGCTGGAGCGACGCTTCGCTGAAATTCGCGTTGTCGCAACGGGCTCTGACAAACGTGGACATGTCGAACAGGGCCTGGCTGCAATCCGCTCCGCTCAGATCCGCCTCATCAAAAACGGCATCCTCGAACTGGGCCCGGACCAGCTTGCACCCCGCAAGCTTCGCGCCGGTGAAGTCCGCGCCGTTCCCCACCGCGCCGGACAAATCGGCTCCTGAAAAGTCCAACCCGGCCAGATCCAAACCCGTCAAGTCCGCGCCGGTCAAATCCGCGCCGATCAAGCGAACGGCTCCCGTTGCGTCGCGGGAGTCAGATTTTCGACGGGCCTTCAACCACTCCAGAGCCACTGCACGGGCGTCTTCCGTCATAGCCGCACCTCCAGGCAGGTGTTGGCCGCATCCGCTTTAGCAAAATCCGTGCCTCCATCCGTGGCGGCCCGGTACAGATCGGCGTCCACCAGGTTGGCCCGGCACAGCTTCGCACCCCCGAGCCTGGCTTCACGCAGGGAACCGCCCATGAGGTCCAGACGCTCCAGATTGGCTCCGCGCAGGGAACTGCGGGCAAAAACAGCCTTGCGCGCCGAAACGCGGCTCCAGTCCGAACCCTCCAGATCGCAGTTTTCAAATGAGGCGTCCGGCGCTTTGACGCCCCGGAAATCAGCCTGCCGCGCCGCGCTGTTCTCCCAGAAGCAGCCGGACAGATCGGCGTTGCCGAAACGGCCGCCGCAGGCGTTGGTGCCCGCCATGAGCAGGCTCCCGCACAGATCGGAACCGGAAAAATCGGCCCGCGCAAGATCGCACCCCTGGAAAACGGCTTTGCGCAACGAGGCGTTGCCCCATTTCGAGTCCGCCAATTCCGCCGCAGTAAAGACGGCCCTGTCCAGCCCGGCTTCCTCGAAATCGCACCCCGGGGCCCGCGTCCCTTCAAACGAAGCCCCGGCCGCGCCCGCTCCGGTCAAAGACGCGCCGGCCAGGATCGCGCCGTCAAAAACGGCATCTTCCAGCTCCGCCTTGCGCAGGTCCGCGTCCGGCAGACTCGCGCCGCTGAAATCAGCACCGTTCGCGGCCAGCCCGGAACAGACCGCCCCGTCCAGGGCCGCTTTGCTGAAATCCGCCGCATGGGCCGAGCATCGGGCCATGTTGGCTCCGCGTAGATCGACGCCGCCAAAGCTCGCCTGATCCAGCTTTGCCCCGGCCAAATTGGCTCCGGCCAGACTGCCCTTGTCAAAAACCGTGCCCGCCAGATCCCGGCCCGAGAAATCAAGCCCGGAAAGATCCAGCCCCGCTGCGTCCGCGCCGGTCAGATTTCTTCCGGCCAGGGGCGTATTTTCGGCCAGGGCCCGTTCCACGTCCTCGCGGGTGAGCAAGGGATTGGCGGATTGGCCGGAAGGAGCGCTGCCGGCGGCGACTCCGGCCACAGCGCCAACAATCCCGGCGGCTGCTCCGGCTTCCGCCCCGGCTCCGGTAACCACCTGCCCGGACCGCACAGCCGCTT
>CAMBWG010000215.1 GCA_945871415.1 uncultured Desulfovibrio sp. | reverse complement strand
TATTTCCCTGAAGCCCGGCATCTGCCGGGGACTGACGGATGCGCAGTATACAGCCCTGTACGAGGCCAGCATCGTGCATGAAAAACCGCTTTCCAATCGCCTTGGCCCGGATTTCAAGAAGATTCTGACCAAGGAAAATGTCATCGAGCGCTTCAAGCGCATGTAAATTGCCGGGCGGCGGCCTGTCTTCGGACGTGCCGCCGCCTTGTCCGCAAGGAGAACGCATGGACATCAAAGTCAATTTCAGCGGTCGTGCCATTCGCTATACCGAAGAGGAAATTGCCGTGGTCGTGGAGGCCATGCGCAATGCCGATCCGCTTACCCAGAGCCGTTACATGCAGGAGTTTGAAAGCAAGTTCGCCCGCTATCAGGGCGTGGCGCAGGGTTCCTGCTTTACGGCCATGAACGGCGCGTCCGCGCTGGAAATGTCCGCGCAGCTCTGCCTGCTCAAGCCCGGCGACGAAGTGGTCATGCCGTCGCATACCTTTACGGCCTCCGCCTATCCCTATGTCAAAAAGGGCGCGGTCATGGCCTGGGCCGATATTGATCTGCATACCCGCGTCGTCACGGCCGAAACCATCGAGCGCGCCATAACCCCCCGTACAAAGGCCGTGGTCGTGGTGCATCTTTACGGCTATGTTGCCGACATGCCCGCCATTGCCGCCCTCTGTAAGGATAAAGGCATTCTGTGCATCGAAGACGCGGCCCAGTCCATCGGGTCGGAGCTGGACGGCCGCAAGGCGGGCAGCTTCGGTGACATGGCGACCTTCAGTTTCCATTCGCACAAGAATCTGACCACGCTGGGCGAAGGCGGCATGCTGTACCTGCGGGATCCGGAAATGCAGGCCATTCTGCCCGCGCTGCGCCATAACGGTCACTGCGCCTATACCTTCGAGCGTCCCGATTACTGGAAGCCCGCCATGGGCAATGTGGATATCCCCATGCTGCACGGCGAGATGCTCATGCCCAACAACTACTCTCTCGGCGAAGTGGAATGTGCGCTGGGCGCAAAGCTGCTGGATCGCATCGATCAGATCAATGCCGAGAAGCGGGAGCGCGCTCTGCGATTCATTGACGCGCTGGCCGATTTCCCGGAACTGGAATTTCATCGCGAAGCTTCCCCCCGCCACAACTATCATCTGCTGGCGGCCCGCTTTACGACCGGCCCCGAACAGCGCGACAGGTTCATGCGCGCCATGCACGACGAAAAGGGCGTGAAATGCGTCGTCCAGTATATCCCGCTGGATCGCTACGATTTCTACAAGCGCCTCGGCATGGGCACCGCCCATTGCCCCAATGCCGACACCTTCTTCGACAGCATGGTTTCCTTCCCCTTCCAGCACTGGCTGAGCGAAGACGAATTTACGTACATGCTCGAAGCCACCCGCGACGTGCTGAAGAAGATCCGTTAGGGTCAGATTTATTTCGTTTTTTTGAGGGGGAAGAAACCCCTTTTGCTTGCGGCAAAAAGGGGTTTCTTCCCCCTCAAACTCCCCCATCTTCCCCAAAACCCGCACTTATATACCGGTAAAGGAGGACGAAGTTCTTCTTTACCGGGATTATTTGATTTTCCGTGTGGTATTTGTGGAAGCCGCAGAATCGCAGCCTTTGATGCTGTTTCCAGCGTTTGTTCTTTGTAACTGCCTGTGCCGGGAGAAGGAAAATCATTTCCTGTAAAAGATTCTGTCTGTTTGCGCTCTGTCCTCTCTCCAGAGAAGGAGCCGCGGCATATCGGGAGACGGCGGGCGTTGCCGGGCGGTTGCGGCTCTATGATGCCGGATAACCTGACAGGCGGTTTTTGAAGGGAGAAGGGGAGCTTGAGGGGGAGAGGGAAACTTTTTTCCGCAAGAGAAAGTTTCCCTCTCCCCCTCAAAAGTAACCATATTGCAAAGGAGCCCGTGTGAAGGAGCGCTGCATCATCATTCCCGCGTTGAAGAAGAACGCCGTTATTCCGGATCAGCTGGTCAAGCGGCTGGCGGGGGTGACGCTCATGGAGCGCGCCCTGCATACGGCGCGGGGCGTGGCTGCCGCCGACGATATTATTGTTCTGACGGACAGCCAGGAGATTACGCTTATTTGCGAGCGGGCGGGGGTCAGGGCGCGCTGCAATCCCGCCTTCCGTTTCACCTCGCTGAATATCGTGGCGGAAATGCGGGACCTGCTGGAAGAGCTGTCGCAGGAGTACGAACATTGCCTGATTTTGCGCGCCTCCTGCCCGCTGATGACGTGGGTGGACGTGGAAGACGCCTGGAAACGCTATCGGGAAGTGGACGCGGACAGTCTTGTGACGGTAAAGAGCGTGCGTCAGCGTATCTGGAATGTGCAGGGCGACACGCTGGAAAATCTCCTGCGCGACGACGGGGAGCAGGCGCTTGTGCTGGAAAGTCGGGCGCTGATCATCCTGCGTTCGGCAGCCTTCCTGCGGGCGGTGCATGCGGGGCGCACGGCGGTCATGGGCAAGACCATTCCCTATTTCCTCAATGATCGCGCCATAGAAATTCAGGGCTATCAGGACTGGTGGATTTGCGAGCGCCTGCTGCTGCGGCGTCACGTCGTCTTTGTGGTGGCTGGCTGGCCCGCCATCGGCATGGGACACGTTTTCCGGGCGCTCATGCTGGCCCATGAGATCACCGATCACAAAATTACCTTTGTCTGCACGCGTGAGAGCGAGCTGGCTGTGGAAAGCATAGCCCGCCGGGATTACCGCATGGTGCGGCAGGGGGGAGAGGACCTGGCGGACACGGTGCTGCGACTACGGCCGGATCTGGTCATCAACGACATGCTTAATACGGACCCGGCCTATATGGAACGCCTGCGGGAGTCCGGCTGCCGGATTGTCAATTTCGAGGATGACGGCCCGGGCGCGAAGCTGGCGCATCTTGTAATCAACGCGCTGTACGAACACGGTGATCCCGATGATCCCCGCGTCTGCTGCGGGCCGGACTATTTCTGCCTGCGAGATGAATTTGCCGGAGCGCGTCGCTGCACGCTGCAACCGGAAGTGAAAACGCTGCTGATTACCTTCGGCGGCACGGATACCGCGGATTGTACCCTGAGGGTTCTGAATATTGTGGAACCTCTGTGCCGGGAGCGCGGCATCACCATTCGTGTTGTGGCCGGGCCGGGCTATGCGCACAAGGAAAACATGGAGCGCCATATTGCGGCTCTGGGCAATCCGCTGGTAGAGTTTACCTGGGCGACCAATGTCATGAGCCGCATGATGGAAGGCGCGGACATGGCCATATGCGCTGCCGGACGTACGGTCTATGAACTGGCGCATATGCGGGTCCCCGCCATTGTGATTGCCCAGCATGATCGCGAGGCCAGCCATACCTTTGCCCGGGAAAACAACGGTTTCCTCTTCCTTGGCGTGGCCGCGCGGATAAGCGATGCCGCCATTGACGCGGCGTTTCGCTCTCTGCTGGACGGCCCTCTGCGCGCGGCCCTGTTCGCGCGGCAGGCGGCTCTTGATTTTACCCGTAACAAGGCCCGCGTTGTCCGGCTCATGCTGGATCTGCTGGGTGACATAAAGGACTGAACCATGCCCGAACATGCGCTCGGCAAAACGGTAGCCATCGTGCAGGCCCGACTGGGCTCCAGTCGCCTGCCCATGAAAAGCCTGCTCTGTCTGCACGGCTATCCTATTATTGACTGGGTGACGCAGCGTCTGTCTACGGCCCGGCTGCTGGACAAGATCATTGTGGCCACGCCGGACACTCCTATGGATGCGGTGCTGCGCGAACATCTGCGCAGCCGGAATATCGCCGCCATGAGCGGCTCGGAAAACGACGTGCTGTCCCGCTTCTGCGATGCGGCCCGCCTGACGCAGGCGGACACCGTGGTGCGTGTCTGCGCCGACAATCCGCTGATCTGGGGAGAGGCCATTGATCGTCTGCTGCTGTTTTATTCGGTGACGCGCTGCGATTATGCCTATAACCATATCCCTCGTAATAACCTCTGGCCTGACGGCCTTGGCGCGGAGGTGCTGTCCGCAAAGCTGCTGTTTGAGCTGGAACAAAAGGCGGAGACGGCAAGCCAGCGGGAGCACTGCCTTAATTATATCTGGGATAATGCGGACCAGTTCCGCATTGCCACGTTTGATCCGGAAGAACCCGCGTTGCGCCGCCCGGACATCAAGCTGGATGTGGATACGCCGCAGGATTTCGCCCGGCTGGCTCTGGCTCCTCTGCGCATCGACATGCGCGCGGATGAGGTCGTGCAGATTATGGGACGCCCCGCCGAGGAACAGACGGCATAATTCCGCCAGCCTGCATAATATGTTTGAAGGAAGGCCCTCCCCGGTATGACAGCCGGGGAGGGCCTTCTCTTAGAGCAATTCAACTTTGAGATGTAAAAAGAATATCCTTATCTACCGTTATGAAAATGGCGCGCTGAGAAATACAAACGGCAACGATTACGACATATGAATCGGGAGTTTCCTCTTATTTCAAAGTTGAAATGCTCTAGTTCTGTAACAAGGGCTTCCGGCCTGGGCCCGCTGAGAACCTGTCGCGCGGGTTTTGGGGAAGAAGGGGGAGTTTGAGGGGGAAGAAAAACCTTTTTGCCGCGAGCAGCGAGCCAACGGGCGGCCGCAGGCCGTGCCCGTCAGGCGACGCAGGAGCCTTACGGGCATCGA
>CAMBWG010000214.1 GCA_945871415.1 uncultured Desulfovibrio sp. | reverse complement strand
CTAAATACTTCTGGGGAGAAGGCCCCCCCTTGGCCAGCGCGCAAGGGGTGTTTCCGTCCCCCCAGGCCCCCCATCCTTCCCCCAACGCGCTTTTATCGGGGGATACAGGTCATGCGGCAGATAGCTCTTAAATGTTATGTGCAAGGCCTCTTTCTATTTATTTGAAATAAATAGAAAAATTAGCATCAACAGGCCTAGCGAGGTTTTCATGCACCATTGCGGAATGGCCCATGTGGCCCTCAAATCTCCCGACTGGCAGCGCAGCCTTGACTTCTACACGACCGTCTGCGGCTTTGAAGTCCGCCACCGCTGGCGCATGCCCAACGGCGCACAGGCCGCCATGCTGATCATGCCCGGCGGCGGGACCATGCTGGAGATTTTTGACGACACCGCCGACGTTCCCGCGCAGGGACGCAAAGCCGCGGCCGGAGAAGAGCCCGTACAGGGGGCGCTGCTGCATCTGGCCTTCCGCGTCGATGACGTGGATGCAGCCTATGCCGCCGCCCTGAACTGGGGCGCGACCTCCTTCCGGGCTCCGGTAACCGTCAGCCTTGGCGATGACGCCCATGCCGTGCGCAACGCCATGCTCAACGGCCCCGGCGGCGAAATTGTGGAGTTCATCAACGACAAGGCACTCCGCCGCTGAAGGGCCCCTCACTTCTTCTGACGTCTCCCGCGTGCGGAAGCAGGTACGAATGTCCTGTTTCCGTACGCTTTTTTTGTAAAGTTCATGGCCGCAAACAGCCGCGCCCCCGCGAATCAGGGCAAGAAAGCGAACTGGACACAAAATTTTATGCGCCGGAAGTAATATGTTATGAAAGAATGTGAAAATTGTTTTCATTTTCATTGACAGAAACGCGCACTTTTGAGAAGGTTTGTCTGCACACGCTCACATCTGCCAAGGAGACGACTTTTCATGAGCGCGACCATCCATAGCGGAAAGTTGCCCTATCGCATCAGTGCCAACAACATGCACGTGACGCTGGAAGGCAGGCTTTCGTCCGATCTTGCCGCCGAACTGGGCGGTCTTGTCGCCACGCATGAACGCGACTGCGCCACCTTCTTTATTGATGTCCGCCGTATGGAAGATGCGGATCCTGATGCCGCCGAACGGTTGAAAACGGCGCTGCGGCACAGTTCCGTTTCTCCCAGTCGTATAGCCTACAAAGGACAGCGCGGTTTTGAGCTGGCCGTCAACGGCAACAAAGTTCTTGTTCCCTCGCCGCATCATCACCATGAGCCGGGCCACGTCTGCAAGGGGAATTGCCCCAACTGCCGCTGCGGGCACAATAAGGCTCGTGCAGCCTCGCGCAGGGCTCATGCGGCTTCCTCGAAATAGCGCGCCTTGTCTTTGAAAAAGGCGAAACGCGAGGCGGCGGCACAGCGCCGCCCGGCCCAAAGCGAGCGGGAAAAAGCGCTTTTTCCGCGAAACGACAGACTGTATGATTTGAAGCGCACAGCGTTTCAAACTGAAAATATTCTGGCGGAGACGCACGGCGCGCTCTGCTCCAGTGACTGCGCATACCGGAGGAACCGGACGGGGAAAACCGGTTTCCACCGCCGGCGCGGTCCTTGCCGAAACCTTCAACCTTGTCGCAGAGAGAGGAACTCATGAAACGTATTCTTACGTTGATGCTGGCTGCCGCCATGACGCTGGGCGCAACCTCCGGCGCTCAGGCCATTGATTTCAAGGCTTCGGGCGAATGGCTCATGGGCTTTGCCGCGGGCGATGCCAGCCTTGTGCAAAAGGACGGCGGCAAACATACCGACACCAACGACGTTTTCGGCGCGGGGCAGCGCGTCCGTCTGCAACTGGATGCGGTGGCTTCCGAGGCGCTTTCGGGTACGGTCTTCTTTGAAATCGGCGATCAGCTGTGGGGCAATGGCGAAAGCGGCGCCGCCATGGGCGCCGACGGGCAGGTGGTCAAGGTCAAGAACGCCTATCTCGACTGGGTTGTGCCCAATACGGATTTGCAGATCCGCATGGGTCTTCAGGCTGTGGCCATGCCCGACGCGGCCGGCGGCAGCGCCGTCATGGACGGCGATGTGGCCGGCATTGTGGCCAGCTACAAATTCAACGACAACGTGTCGCTGACGGCCACATGGATGCGTCCTTTCAACGACAACTATGCCGCTGATGACACCGATCCCCAAAGACGGGTGAATTTCCTCGACAATATTGACCTCTTCGCCCTGTCGCTGCCTCTGAGCTTCGACGGCGTTGAAGTGACGCCGTGGGCCATGTACGGCATGCAGGGCAGGAACGCCCGCTACAACCTGCACGGCTGGGATCAGGCCGACGGCGACTTTGCCCAGACGCTCGGCAATACCTACGCAGGTCTGAATCGTGCGGGCGGCTTCGGCGGCACGTCCAAAGCCTACGGCGCCCTGTTCTGGGCCGGTCTGCCCATCAAGGTGACGGCCCTTGATCCGTGGAACATCGAATTCGATGTGAACTACGGTTATGTGGAAAAAATGGGCCGGTTCAACGTGGTCAACGGCGAGACAGGCCAGACCGTCCGGGCCTCCACCGGCCGCGAAGGCTGGGCCGTCAAGGCGCTTGTGGAATACAAGATGGACTGGGGCACGCCCGGCATCTTCGGCTGGTATGCCTCCGGCGACGACGGCAATATCAAAAACGGCTCCGAGCGTCTGCCCAGCCTCAACGGCAATGCGGGCTTTACCAGCTTCATGGGTACTGCCGACGCCGACTGGTCCGGGCGCGGCAATCTCTATGAAAAAACCCTGACCATCGACGGCACCTGGGGCATCGGCGTGCAGGTGGCGGACATGTCCTTTGTGGAAAACCTGAACCACACCTTCCGCGTGGCCTACTGGGGCGGCACCAACAGCCCCTCCATGGTCAAATACATGAGCTCTCCCCGCGCCTTTGACATGGACGGCGATGCCTGCTCCACCGAAGGCCCCTACCTCACCACCAACGACGGTCTGCTGGAGTTCAACCTTACCAACGTCTGGCAGGTGTACGAAAACCTCAGCGCCAGCCTCGAACTCGGCTACATCGTCAACATGATCGACAAGAACACCTGGGATCGCAGCTTCTTCAACAGCAGCTTTTCCAAGCAGGACGCCTGGAAGGCCTCGGTCGTGCTGGCGTATACCTTCTAAGCTACAGGTCCCCCCTCTTTCCCCGGCGCGATTCCCTGCCGGAACGGAAGCATCCCCTCCCTCCGCCTCCGCTCCGGCATGCGCCCGTCCATCCGTGAAAGCCCGGCGTCCCGCTGCTCTGCGACAGGACGCCGGGCCGTTTCCGCTCCTGCCCCTTGTCTTTGCGCCTCCGCCACAACATTCCAGTATACAGCTTCCCGCCATCCCGCACTTCCGGGGGACTGGTGCCGCATGACAGGCGACTGCGTTGCCGTAACGTCTATCCTCCAGATCAAAGCGCGCTGGGGGAAGGGGCCCCCCCTCTCGCGCAAGCAGAGGGGGTTCCCCTTCCCCCAGGTATTGCAAACACTCCGGCGGCACAAGAGCCCTTTACAAGACCGGCCCCCTACGCTAGCCTTTTCAGGCCCGTTTGCGGCGTTGAAAGGGGTTACGGCCCTTTCCATCACAGGACGTCAGGGAAAAGAGAGGACGCATGTTCGGCATTGGCAGTACGGAACTTTTGGTCATTATTCTTGTGGCCCTTGTGGTGCTCGGCCCCAAGAGCCTGACAGGCATTACCCGTTCGCTCGGCAAGGCTGTCGGCGAATTCCGCCGTGTTTCCACGGAATTTCAGCGCACGCTGAATGCGGAAGTGGATCAGGCCGCCGAAGAAGATCGCAAGAAGGCCGCCGAAACGGCCGCGCCCGCGGCCACGGCGGAGGCGCAGCCTCCCCGGCAGGCCGAACCCGCGGGAACAGCGCAGGAAAAGGCGCAGACCCCGAAGACGCAGCCGGTTGCTACCGCCCAGACGGCGCAGACACCCCAGCCCGCCGCACAGCAGGCAGCGCCGCAGGAGGCGTCCGCTTCCATGCCGACCTTTGACGCCGTGCCCCAGCCGCCCACGCCCCCTGCCGACAGCCCGCTGGCGCAGGCGCTGGCCAGGACCCGCGCCGAAGCCGAAGGCACTCCCGCTTCCCCGACCAGCAAACCTACGGGCGGCGCGGCATGAGCGACAAGCAGACGCTGACAGCAACGGAAGAACTGCGCCCGGACGCGGAACAGGCCGCACGGCAGGACGACGCGCAGGTCATGGCCGACGCACCCGAACAGGACACGCAACCTGCCGGGGAAACAGCTGCGGTATCCGAAACGGAAACCGCTCCTTCCGTCGCGGCGGGCGATCCCCCGGCCGCCGTCACGACGGAAGACGCCGCGCCTGCGGAGCCGACGCCCTCCGCCGAGGCAGCCGCTCCCGAAACGGAGCCCCTGCTGCCCGCCTCCGGCGACGGCGGCGCGCAGCCTCCGGCCGAACCGCCCGCGTCGAACGAAAACGACGGGGAAGAAGACGGCAAGCCCATGGGGCTGCTCGATCACCTCAACGAACTGCGCTGGCGTCTCGTGCGCTGCTTCATTGCCGCGCTTGTGGGCTTCTGCCTCTGCTGGGCCGTGGTGGAGCCGCTGTTCGACATCCTGACCCTGCCGCTCAACAATGCCCTCGGGGCCGTGGGCGCGCACGCCCAGTATACCAGCATG
>CAMBWG010000213.1 GCA_945871415.1 uncultured Desulfovibrio sp. | reverse complement strand
TGTCAATGGAAGCTGGAAAGATATTGCGTCATTATTTAGTTGACACCCTCCATTTTTGATCGGGACAACTCGGTTGTTGAGCTTCACCTGGAAGACAGTGCCGTCTGCCTTGACGCGCACAAGCATCTGCTGTCCATCCTCAAAAGTCAGAGTAAATTGCTTCGTCAGAAAACCGCTCTCGCGTTTCCCCTTGTTCGGAGCATCAACCGAAGCAATCTCCAGTCCCTTTGTCTGGAACTTTTTAACGAGTTTCTTGAGTCCGCGCTCATCGAGTTTATCAAAATCAAGCACTACCTGACTGGAAAGCGGTGGCATCTATCTTCTCCTCTCGCCTATCTGCATATGTAACTAGACTTGAGACATCTCCATCTCAATCACAAATGCACCTCAGCTATCAATATTGCTTAATTGTAAACCCGGTGCAGCATTAACAGCCTTTTTCCGCAAACGATAACGCGTATGTTGATAGACTCGAAGCAGCATTGTCGGGTCAGCGTGCCCCATAACCTCTGCAACAGCTTTTACGTCAGCGCCGTACTCCAGCGCTTCCGTCGGCATAGCATGACGCAAACTGTAGGGGGTTATGCGGCGGGTGATGCCCGCCGCCTTCCGGGCTGAATGCCAGGCATGGCCGATGCATGAGACCTTTTTGCCCTGCCAGTGGATGACCCACGGGCAGCCCAGTTTTGCGTCCTCCTCCATCCACCTGCGCATATCCGGAAGAACATCATCCCGCACAGGAACGAGGCGCGATTCCGCGTGTGCGCCCTTCTTAGCGTTGGGCATACGGATAATCCCGGCATCGAGATCAACGTCTTCCCAGCGTAATTTGAAAAGCTCCGAGGGACCGATGCGCGGCCCGGCCATCATGCCCAGTGTAATCACACGCGCCACATGATACGCAGCTACGGCGCGCATGCGCCTGGCCTCCGCCAGAGTCGGCGGCATAACGCGTCGCGCCTTGGGCTTTGGGAAGCGGATGCCTTCCAGCGGATTCACCATAAGCCTGCCCGTACTGACTCCCCACCGCAGGATGGTCAGCAGCAACTTTGCCCGCAGGACGGCCGTTGCCAGGGATACTCCCGATTGCCGCTGACTCTCCACAAAATCGCTGATGTGATGGGTTTTGAGTCTCCGGGCCTGCCAGCCACCGATAAGATGCAATAAAGGTCGGAGATGGTAGCGCCCGCTTTTTTGAGTAACGGGGTGGGTGCAATGCATCGTGAAATAGGCATCCGCCAGCTCCCTGACGGTGATTCCTTTTGTCATGCGAACCTCCTTGGTCCGCATGACATTTTACTTCCCGCTCAGCGTTGTCAAAACATCATACGTCATAGGCTACCGACACGGCCCGCACGGCATCCACAGATTCGGCGCTGTCTATGCTGGCCAGCAGCTCATCCCGCCGGGCGGCATGGACTGACTGCACATATGCCAGTCCCTCAGCATCTTCCACGGCAAACAGGGCCGCAGCAATGCCGACATCTTGCGCTGTAGGCGAAGCAGCGGGCATCGTCAAACTGGCAGCCAGGGCAGCATCATAGCCGGACAGGATTTCAGCCCTTCGAGCGGCTTTGGCGGTGGGCAAGGCCAGCGCCGCCTCGGCCTCGGCTGCGGCCTTTTCCCGGCGGGCCTTCTCGGCCTGCCAGATGGCCACATAAGGAGCGACCTCTTCCTCGTAGGCTTCCGGCCCCAGAATCCAGTTATAGTCGTCTTCCCATTCAATATGCCCGCTGGTCCCGTTCCATTGCAGGGCGTGCATGTTCTCCGGGGCGACGAAAGGAGCATCAAAGACGATGGCCTCGCCGTCCACAATGATGAGTTTATCGGAGGGGACAACAGAAACAGTGGACATGGCAGCAACCTCCTTGGCAGCTGTTACGAATGGGTGAGAGGGTGTGAGTATGGGAGGAAGAGGGTATCTGCCAGGGATACAGGGTCGAGGGCTCTGTCTCGCGACAGGCTTCGTTCGGTCTGCCGCGCTCCGCCCTGATCCTCTCGGCCTCAGCCAGGATTTCGTCTCCGGTTATCGGCCAGAATCTTCCCTGCTTGTCACGTTTAAAATACATATCTGCCTCCTGTTATTAGTATTTTGGGGAAATCCTCAGTATTTCCGGCACTGTCGGCGCGACCACGCTGACCGAGGCCCAGCTGGCGGCGCATAAACATACCCAGACTGTAACGACCTCGGATTGGGGGCCGTCGGGTCTTAGCGGGCAGGACGCGCACCTGATCTTCCCGACAGAAGATACCGGCGCTGCCGGGGTATCCGCCGCCCATGTCCACAGCTTTTCCGGCGTTAAAAGCGGATCGGCGTCAAGCCTCCCTCCGTTTTACGCTCTGGCCTACATCATGCGATGCGCATGATGAAAGCGAGTGCATAGTACGGGGGGAGAGAGGATGCACTGCCGCTTTTGACGCCGGAAAGGCTGTGCGCATGGGGGGCGGAGCCACCAGCATCATAGGTACTGATTGAGCCCTGCAGAGTGCCCGCTCCCTGATAGTAGGGCCGATTATCTCCCGTATTGTTCCCGCGAGATGTCTCGTGACTATGCGCCGCCAGCTGGGCCTCGGTCAGCGTGGTCGCGCCGACAGTGCCGGAAACACTGTGCGTATGCGAAGCGGAGCCGCCTTTGGAGCCAGTTTTGTAGGTCGTGCCCGCGCCCATAATCATGCGGTCGCGAAGATCAGGCACGGCCAGCCCGTTGGTCGCTGTCCCATCGCAGAGACACCAGCCCGTCATGGCCTTTTTCGACTTCATATCGACGGGGTTCCGCCCGCTGAAGGTGCCGCTGAAAGCGACGATGCCGCCTACGGGCACAAGGCCAATGATGGTGGCAGTAATGGTGACATCGGCACTGCCGTCGAATTTGACGCTGCCGTCAAAGGATGCGGCGGTGGTTGCGCCCAAATTTACCAGAATGGTACGGGCTGTGGCCAGAGCAACGGCCTTGCCGTCCGTACGTCCCGTGCCGCCGTGCGCGACAGGCAGCGTACCGGACACGCCCGGCGTAGCATTGGCGCTGCCGTCAAAGGATGCGGCGGTGGTTACGCCTAAATTTACCAGAATGGTTCGGGCCACAGCCAATTTTTTAGCCACGTCGGCGCTGGCAGCCCCTCCGGACGCAGACGCCCGCGCCGCCCCGATGCTTTCCGGGGTGATCGGGTCGCTGCCTTTCGCCCCGTGGGTGTCCGCATGGGGCGGAATGATCTCCGGGAGCAGCTTGGGGCCTGCGCCTTCATTTCCAAAGAGCCTCCGAAAAATTCCGGGCAAAGACATACTACCTCCTATTTGCTGCGGACAAGGATGTCCCTGTCTGTAGAGATTTCCATATTCCAGATGATTACGGTACTGACCGCGCCCTGAACGCCGGATTCGGCATACTGCTGACCGTCGATACAGGCCACGCCGTCGATGTAGACTTCGAGCTGCGCTCCCCCGACGGTGTAGGGCGGTACGGAGAATTTTTGCCCCGCCGTAATGGCTGCGGAACGGCTTCCCGCAAGAGATCGCTGTTCCGCAGCCTGCCCCGCAGCACGGAGGGAGTCGATCAGCAATCCCAGGCTCTTTTTCCCTGTCGCATCAAAGACCTGATACATGACTCCCTCCCTGGAGCTAGGCTTCCACGGCGCGGAAGATGACGCCGGTGGCGGCCATGTCGTCGGGGATGGGATCATCCTGTCCGAGGACGGCGATCTGGCGGCCCACATACAGCTTCTTGCCGTTGACGGTCACGAACGTTTCGTCGGCGGAGATGGTGTCGAGCAGCTCCTTGTTGGCATGTTCGTGCGCCTTGGCCATAGCCGCTTCCACGGCTTCCTTGCCCTGAATGGCCGACCATTGGAGAATAAGGTCCATGCTTTCGGCTTCGGAGGTCTTGATCCAGGTCTCGCCGGTATAAAGATATTGCGCCGCGCCCTTCGTCACCGTCTCGTCGGCCGTGGCATCAAGCACCCAGCACAGTTCCCCCTTCTGCACTCCTTCCAGGACATCGCGTGCCGCGATGTCGTTGGCAATATGGCAGATGGTCTTGCTGCTGATGGACGCTTTCAGCGTGCCAAGTTCCGTTTCGACGTTGGAACCGCTCGCCGTGGTGACAGCGGCAGCCGACGTTTTCAGATCAACCGGATTGCCCTGGTGGTCCTGCGGCTGAAAAAGTTTGTTGGCCATGATAGTTCTCCTTGTTAGAGGTTATCGACAGCGGGATCGCCAAGATAGACGGCGTTCCCGGATACATGGGAAAGCTGCTGCTCCAGCGCCGCAAGGCGTTCCGCGACGTCCGCAGGGATATTTATCCCTAGCAACTCCGATTGCAGACTGTAGGGACGCACCAGCACACGCAGTTCGCTTCCGGCCGGAGCAGCGAAATGCAGGCGGATGGCGTCGGATTCAGCACCTTCGCTCGGAGAAATTTCTTCGTATTGCAGGCCCAGATAGCAGGCCACGCCGTCCCAGAAAACGTCCAGAAGATGCTTCCCGGGGAGGTATTTCAGCCCATCCGGCAAAGTCAGCGTGCCGCCGTCTTCCACGGGCGCGTCCAGTGTCCATACGGCCTCTTTATTGCAACGCAACTCCTCAACGATACCGGAAAGATATTGAACTGCCTTGAGGATTTGGGCTTGCGTCGCGATTCCGCTATCTTCAC
>CAMBWG010000212.1 GCA_945871415.1 uncultured Desulfovibrio sp. | reverse complement strand
AGCGGCAGCCGCGGCAACGGGCGCTGTTTCCTGCGCTGCTGCCGGTTCCGCTTCGTTTACCGGCGCGGCCGTCTGGAACAGAGCGGCTTTGTTTCCATCCAGGTTCAGAGAGGCAGCCAGCGAAGCATCCTGTCTGTTTTCGCCCAGAACCGCCGTCAGGCCTTCTTCAATAATCTTGCTCAGGGAAATGGGGCCGTGCAGGAAGTTGGCAGCCAGAAAACGCAGGGCCGACGCCGTATCTTCGGAGCCGGATTCCTTCATGGCCGCAATGCAGCTTGCCCAGGCCCGCCAGAATTCCCCATAGGCGGACAGCATTTTGCTCAGGCGTTCCACATGGGGCTGACAGGCGTCAATGCGTCCGCATTTGTGCAGGAGCTCGATGCAGTAAAGCCGGGCTTCCAGAAATTCGGGATGTCGCACCAGACCTTTTTCGATGATGTCGATGGCTTCTTCCGTTTCCCCCTCGTTGGCCAGCATCCGGGCAAGAGGGAAAAAGACCTTGGAGTTGGGCTCCAGCTCCAGAACTTCTTTGTACCACTCGATTTTTTCTGTCATTGTTTGCCTGCCCCCGATGTCGGCGTATGTTTTTCACTGAAAAGATAGAGAATTTCGTTATCGCGCACATAGTGCAGGCGCTGACGAATCATCTTTTCCAGATAATTGGAATCGGACTGCAACCAACGGATTTCGTTGCTCAGTTCGGCATTTTTTCTATCCAGCTCGGCTACCTGTTCCTGCGCTTCGTGCAGCTGGCGGCGCAGATCGGCGTATTCCATCAGGCCGGTGCTGCCCCACAGCATATGAACGAAAAGAACCAGATTTACGAGGCCCAGGGCCACGAGAATAACGACACGCCAGAGCATGATGTATTACTGCAGCAGACGCTTGTCGGAAGCCTTGCCGGCGACATGGCGCAATTCCGCAAGAAAGTTGGCCGTAGCCGATTCCAGACGGGCGACATCGTCCTCAACAAGGCTCATGCCGTCAACGCGATCCAGAAAAGCCTTCAGCGTATGAAATTCCCGAAAGAAGATATGCCCTTCCTCATTGGCGCCGATGGCCGGCTCCAGCTCCAGAATGGTCTGGAGACAATTCTTGAGGCGAAACTGCAAGTTGCTCATGCGGAACGTTATGCTCACTTGTTGGCGGTAGTGCGATAGAAGCCGTAACAGTAGTTGGCGCCGGAAAAAAGCGACAAAGCCAGCGCCACATACATCAGCGCCTCGCCGATATGCCATAGTTCCACGCCGCCATAAGGATGATGCAGCATCAGGGGAATGATGGCCGCAATCTGCATGACGGTCTTGGCCTTGCCGAACTTGTCTGCCGCAAGCACGATGCCCTCGTCAATGGCCATGGCGCGCAGTCCGGTCACCACGAGTTCCCGGCAGATCATGATGATGGCAACCCATGCCTGCATCCATTCCAGCTCAGCGAACATGATCAGTACGGAACAGATCAGCACCTTGTCGGCCAGCGGATCAAGAAATTTGCCCATGCTGGTCACAAGGTTGTCGCGTCGGGCGATATACCCGTCCGCCCAGTCCGTAAGCGATGCCAGCGCAAAGGCGGCTGTGGCAAGCAGACAGGTGACGGGGCCTTCAAAGTAAAGAAGGATCACCACAACGGGAGTCATGAGGATGCGGGCAAGAGTGATCTTGTTGGCAAGGTTGAGCATGGCCGCCTCGGCTGTGAAAGATATGGCAGAAACAGGAAGGCGGGGGGCCCCGCCTTCCCCGTACTTCTAGGCAGACAGTTTCTTGCCCTTGCCGTTATTGGCGGCATCGGCTACGGCATCCGCCAGCGCGAGAAAAGCGCGTCTGGCCGGGCCGTCATGATCCAGCAGCACCACGGGCTTGCCCTGATCCGCGGCAACGACGGTAGCCGGATCAAGCGGAATGGCCCCGAGGAAGGGGATGTCGTAATGGCGTGCCAGCTCTTCTCCCCCGCCCTTCTTGAACAGGTCGATTTCCTTGTGGCAATGCGGGCACTCAAGGCCGCTCATGTTTTCGACCACGCCCAGCACCGTTGATTCGGCATGCTGGAGGAAGTTGATGGCCTTGCGCACGTCGGCAAGGGAGATTTCCTGCGGGGTCGTGACCACGACGCATTCGGCGTCGGGAATGGTCTTGAGCACGGTCATATGTTCGTCGCCGGTGCCCGGAGGGGAGTCGATGACGAGAAAGTCGAGTTCGCCCCAGCCCACATCCGACAGGAACTGGCGGATGGCCGAAGATTTCTTGGGGCCGCGCCACAAAATGGCCTGATCCCTGTCCTGAAGGAAGGAATCCATGGAAATGACATGGAGACGTTCGCTGTAGGCGGCGGGGATCATGGAATTTGTGTCGTCCATCTCAATGCCCGAGCCCAGCCCCAGAAGGTTGGGGACGCTGGGGCCGTGCATGTCCACGTCGAGGATGCCCACGCGATAGCCCTTTTCGGCAAGAGCGGCCGCAAGGTTGACAGTCACGGAGCTCTTGCCCACGCCGCCCTTGCCGCTCATGACGAAAATCTTGTGCTTGATATGTTTCAGACGCTCGGCAATCTGAGCGTCCTGTTTGGCCAGCATGGCTTCAACGCAGTTGCTGCCGCCGGGATTACCCGCCGACGAACAGGACGAAGCCGATGAACAGGATGAGCAGGAAGACATAGTTACTCCTTGGACTGTGGGCTACCAGCCGTGGCTGCCCACGAGATCGACAAAATTTGCGGGCCCGAGATTTTCCGTAAGGAATCTCCCGGCACGCCGCCGTACCCGCAGAAGACACTGCGTGCGGGGCTTGTCGCCGACGGGAATGAGCAGAATGCCGCCTTCGGCAAGCTGCTCCAGCAGTGGGTGCGGTATTTCCGGCCCTCCCGCCGTGACGATAATGCGCTCAAAGGGCGCGGCCGCAGGAAGCCCCAGCGTGCCGTCACCCCGTACCATATGAATAGCGCGAAGGGAAAGTTGCTGCAAGAGGTTACGTGTAACGTGATACAGCTCGGCGAGACGCTCCACGGTGTAGACGCGACACCCCATGACGGCAAGGACCGCGGCCTGATAGCCCGATCCCGTGCCGATCTCCAGCACGCGCATACCGGGCCGCGCTTCCAGACGCTGCGTCATAAGCGCCACGGTGGACGGCTGGGAAATGGTCTGCCCGTAACCTATGGGCAGGCGAATGTCTTCATAGGCCTGCACGCGCAGGGCTTCTTCAACAAAGAGATGCCGGGGCACGGTGCCCATGGCCTGAAGCACGGCTTCATCCGTAATGCCGGAGCGCTTCAGTTCCTGTACCATGCGTTGACGGGAGCGCCGGGGATCAAGCATCCTCGGTGGCAATGATGTTATTTGAGACGGCCGCATAGCTGCAAGACAAAACAGATTTTCGGGTGCAAGTCAATGTTGCGCGGCCCGGGAGGAGGAAGATGCCCTTGCGGGACGGCGGGGAGTATGCGAAGCTGAGCGTTGGCGGCGTTTCTCGCAGCCGCCGAGCGAAAGGAGACATTCATGCGCAGACAACAGAGAAGAAGTTTTCTGCCCACGCTGCTGGGATTGATAGTTGTTGTCGCCCTTGGTTACGGGGGCTATGTTTTCTTCAAGGATCTCGACGGGCCGGTTGTGACGATTTCTCCCAAAACGGACCGGGTTTCCCCTTCGTCGGAGCTCGTCGTTGTCATGGAAGACCCCTCCGGGATTCGCTCCCTGTCGGTGGG
Source organism: uncultured Desulfovibrio sp. (assembly GCA_945871415.1). Taxonomy (GTDB): domain Bacteria; phylum Desulfobacterota; class Desulfovibrionia; order Desulfovibrionales; family Desulfovibrionaceae; genus Desulfovibrio. The sequence goes on along the minus strand of CAMBWG010000212.1, from coordinate 969 downwards.
CATCCGCAAGAACAACGTCGTCAATGAAATTTACCGCAAGCATTTTGACAGCTACGATGTCCGGCGGGAAGTGCGCGTTTCCATGGCAAAGGCCGACTTGCGCGAGGGCGCCTTCGAACTGGAAGTAAAGGCGGCCGACGGTTCGCTGGCCGGTTTCGGTCAGGGCAATACACGCACCCTGACGCTGCCCATGCGTCTTGATACCCAGCCCCCGCGTCTGTCCGTCAGGACGTTGCCGCCCAACGTGCGGCGAGGCGGCGCGGCCGTGGTGCGCTATACGGCCGATGAGGAGATCGTCAACAGCGGCGTGCTGGTGGCCGGATATTTTGTTCCGGGCTATCGGCAGAAGGACGGCAGCTATATCTGCTTCTTCCCCTTTCCCTATACGATGACGGCGCCGGAGTTCAAGAAGTCCGTGGAACTGACGGCCACGGACCTTGCGGGCAATGTGACGCGCAGCGGGCTTACGGTCATGGCCTTTGAGCGTAAGTTCAAGAGCGATACGCTCAAGCTCACGGATGCCTTTTTGCAGCGCGTGGGCGATAAGCTCGGCTCTCATGCGCCGGCGGATCTGAATCCGCTGGATCGCTATCTGTACATTAATATGAACCTGCGTGCGTCCAATGCCGAAACTCTGCGCCGGCTGCGCGATCAGACGGCGTCCGCCATGCTGTGGGACGGCACCTTCAAGCGTATGCCCCGCGCCATGTCCGTTGCCAATTTTGCCGACCGGCGCTCCTGCGTCTATCAGGGCAAGGACGTGGGCGAATACTATCACCTCGGTTTCGATCTGGCTTCGGTCAAGCATGACAATGTGCCTGTGGCCAACAACGGCCGTGTCGTCTTCGTGGGCGATCTCGGTATTTACGGCGGGCTGGTCGTGGTCGATCACGGTCTGGGGCTGATGACGCTCTATGCCCATCTGAGCGAGTTTTCCGTCAAGACGGGCGATGTGGTCAAAAAGGGCGA
>CAMBWG010000211.1 GCA_945871415.1 uncultured Desulfovibrio sp. | reverse complement strand
CGCATGCGGGGACGTCTGTCGCAAGAGCGTTTCAAACCGAAAATGCTCTGGAAACGTCCCCGCATGCTCCGGCGTTTTCGTTATGACCGGTTCAAGGGAAAGACTGGGCGGCCGTCCGCCCTGTTTACAAGGCAGTTGTGTTACGGACGACCTGCGTCTGCGTTTTGCCTTGGGCCTGCGAGCATAAATTTACAATTTATTTCAAGTGACTAGCAAAGGATGGCGCTTCTGTCCCTTTTGAAAAAGCGCGTTGGGGGGAAGGACGGGGGCCTGGGGGGGGAAGGAAACACCCTTGCGCGCCAGCCAAGGGGATTTCCTTCCCCCCAGAAGAACGATTTAGTGGTAATACGTCCTAGTTCAGAAAAAGACCGTCGGCAGGCAGAGGCTTGCCGAGCTTTTCGGCGGCGCGGCTGACGATGCGTTCAATGGCGCTGCGTCCGTCCGGGCCGAGATCGCGGCTGAATTCCGTCACAAAAGTTTTGATGTGCGCCTGCGTCACCTCGTCGGACAGTTCCTGCGCACAGGCCCGGATATAATCGCGGGAAGCGGCAGGGTCGGTGTTGGCATGGTCCAGGCTCTGCCGGATGGCATCCTGTACGGCGCGGGCCGTGGCGGCGGGCACGTCCCGGCGCACGACGATGGCCCCCAGCGGCAGAGGCGCCTTGTAGACGGATTCCCACCACTGACCGAGGTCCAGCAGTTTGACGAGTCCGTGCTCGCCATAGGTGAAGCGACCTTCATGGATGATGACGCCGATATCCGCCTTGCCGGAGACGACGGCATCCATGACGTCGCTGAACAGCATGTCCTGCCGGGGACCCTGAAAGCCGCCGTGCAGATCCAGCAGCAGATTTGCCGTAGTCATCAGGCCGGGGATGGCCACTCGGGCATGCTTCCAGTCGCTTTCCGGGAGCGGCTCCCGCGCCACCACCAGCGGACCGCAGCCCCAGCCCAGCGCCGCGCCGCTGGAAAGAATGGCGTAGTCGTCCATGATATACGGAATGACGCCCAGAGAAATCTTGCTGACGGGCAGGCTTTTCTGTCGGGCAAGGCCGTTGAGTTCTTCCACGTCGGCCATATGCGGCACGGGAGAGAATGGGACGGACACAAGGCCGTGCAGCAGGGCATGGAAAATATAAGTATCGTTGGGGCAGGACGACAATCCGATGGTCATGGTCTCGGCGGACATGGCAAAACCTCCGGCGGCAGGGCCGCAAAAAGGAATGAAATTTGACAGCGGGAGCTCCGCGGGCATATCTTGGGGCGCTGCGCTTGGCTGGGACGCGCAGATTTGCGCCGGGAGGCCTGTTGCGCACGCAACAGAGCATGGCCCGGCAGCTGCGCCGGGAAATCGGCGGAGTCTGCATTTCGCAGGCTTCGGCGGCCCGGCTCCGCATCTCCCGGAGATTCCCGGAGAACGCCAAAGCCAGACTTTTGCCCAAGGAAGTGAGCCTGATGCTAGATGCCTCGTATTACGCCGCGCTCGGCCTGTCGTCCATCCGCGACAAGGTGCTGGAAGGCGAGCGGCTGAGCGCCGCCGACGGGCTGGCGTTGTTTGCCTGCCCGGATATTACCGCCGTGGGCGCGCTGGCGCACCATGTGCGTTGCCGCATGCATGGCGACGTTGCCTCGTATGTGGTCAACCGTCAAATAAATTATACCAATGTTTGCGTCAACGGCTGCGTGTTTTGCGCCTTCCGCCGGGACAGCGAAGATGAACCCGGCGCCTTTGTTCTGAGCAGGGAAGACGTGCTGCAACGCCTGCGGGCCGCTGATGCGACGCCCCTGAAGCTGGACGAGCTGCATATCGTGGGCGGCTGCCATCCCACGCGGCGTCTGGACTGGTTCATTGACGTGTTCCGGGCAGCCCGGGCCCAGTGCCCCACGCTGCCCATCAAGGCCTTTACCTGTGTGGAGATTGAGCACTTCTCCAGGCTGGAAGGCATTTCCACGCTGGAAGTGCTGCGGCGGCTCAAGGAGGCCGGGCTGGTCATGATGCCCGGCGGCGGCGCTGAAATTTTTGATGAAACCCTGCGCGCCAGACTCTGCCCGCACAAGGCTTCTTCCGAAGCGTGGCTGCGCATTGCGGGCGAAGCGCACAGCCTCGGCATCAAGACCAACTGCACCATGCTCTTCGGTCATCTGGAAACCGTCGAGCACCGGGTGGATCATCTCTGCCGCCTGCGCGAGCAGCAGGACAGGAGCGGCGGCTTTACCTGCTTCATTCCGCTGCCGTTCCTGACGGAAAACAGCAAGCTCAAGCTGCCGGAAGACAAGCTTGGCCCGCAGCGCGGGCTGGATCAGCTGCGTACCGTGGCCATTTCCCGGCTCATGCTCGACAACATCCCCCATATCAAGGCCTACTGGATTATGATGGGAGAAAAGCTGGCGCAGGCGGCTCTCTGGTACGGTGCGGACGATCTCGACGGCACCATTGTGGAAGAACGTATCGGGCATATGGCCGGAGCCAGTTCGGCCCAGGGCATGACCATCAGCCAGCTGGAACACATGATTCGCGAGGCGGGCTTTACGCCCCTGCGCCGCAATGCCACTTTCGAGTCCGTGGAGGCCAACGCATGAGCACCCTCTTTGCCCCGGCGCATTCCGCTTTTGAGGAAAAACCCGAAGTTCAGGAGGCCTCGGCCCTCGCGCTGGCCGGTAAACGGCTGGATCGCGCCGCCGCGGAAGCCCTTTACTACGGAGCTTCGCTGCATACGCTGGCCCGTCTGGCCCATGCCATGCGCCTGCGCCTGCACCCCGACCCTGTTGTGACCTATGTGGGCGACCGCAACATCAACTATTCCAACGTCTGCGTCTGCGCCTGTCGTTTCTGCGCCTTTTTCCGCGCTCCGGGCGAAGATGGCGGCTACGTCATCACGCGCGAGGAAATGGCCCGGAAAATCGACGAAACCCTGAAGCTCGGCGGGACGCAAATCCTGTTGCAGGGGGGCCATCATCCCGATCTGCCGCTGGAATGGTATGAGGATTTGCTGCGCTGGATGCGCGCAACCTGGCCTTCACTGCATATTCACGCCTTTTCGCCGCCGGAAATCTTCTTCTGGTCGCGCAAGTTCAATCTGCCTGTCTCCGAGGTGTTGCGCCGTCTTCAGGCGGCGGGGCTCGATTCCGTGCCCGGCGGCGGCGCGGAAATTCTCAGCACCGAAGTGCGCGCGCAGGTTTCGCCCAACAAGTGTACGGCCGAAGAATGGCTTGGCGTTATGGAAGAAGCGCACAAACTGGGCATGAAGACTACGGCGACCATGATGTTCGGCCATGAGGAGGAACCGCGCCATCGTCTGGATCACCTCTTTGCCGTACGCGAGGTGCAGGATCGGACGCATGGTTTTACGGCCTTCATCCCGTGGACCTTCCAGCCGGCGCATACGCGCATCCATGTCCAGCCCCTGCCCGCGCCCGCCTATCTGCGTCTGCTGGCAGTCTCGCGCCTTGTGCTGGACAACGTGCCCAACATTCAGGCGTCATGGGTCACTATGGGGCCGCAGATCGCCCAGCTGGCTCTGTTCTACGGGGCCAACGACTTCGGCTCGCTCATGATTGAGGAAAATGTCGTGGCCGCGGCGGGGGTTTCCTTCCGCATGTCGCGCGCCGACATTCACAAGACCATCCGCGCAGCCGGTTTCACGCCTGTGCAGCGCACCATGGACTATCGGCCCGTGGAACCGCAGCCCGAAGTCTAGGCTCGGGATTCGTTGTGTTTTGTTTTAGAGCGTTTCAACTTTGAAAAAGGTGAAACGCGAGGCGGCGGCACGGCGCCGCCCGGCCCGAAGTGAGCGGAAAAACCGCGCTTTTTCCGCTCAAATTCCCCCCGCCCCTCTCCAAAGCATGCCCTGTCTCCTGCTGACATGAAGAGGCTTATGGGAAATACGGCCCCGCGTCGGGCGGACAAGGAGTCCTGGTCCTCGGAAGAACGCGGGATATTTGGGGAAAATCTGACGACAGACTGCTGCAAGGAGCGTGTCTTTATGCAGGATTCCGCCAAGGGGCCCCAGCTGCGCATGGGGCGTATCGGCTATTTGAACGTGCTTCCTATCTATCATCCGCTGGAAGCGGGCATCTTGCCGCATGACTACGAGATCATTTCCGGCCCGCCCGCGGTGCTCAACAACATGATGGCGCGCGGGGAGCTGCACGTCTCTTCCAATTCCTGCTTTGAATATGCGCGCCATCCCGATCAGTATTACATGATCGAGGATCTTTCCATCGGATCGCGCGGGCCTGTCATGAGTGTTCTGCTGTTGTCGCGGGTGCCGGTGGATCAGCTGGACGGCAAGACCATTCTCATCAGCGGCGAAACTCATACGTCCGTGGCTCTGCTGCGTCTGCTGCTTCAGGATCGCTATCAGATCAATGCCACCTTTGAGACGGGCGCGGTGACCCCTGCTCTGCGTACCCCGGAGCCGCCCGTGGCCTTTCTGGCCATCGGGGACGAGGCCCTGCGTCTGCGGCACCATCCCGACTATCCTGTGCGCGTGGACCTTGCCGAGGCCTGGCGCGACTGGACGGGGCTGCCCTTTATCTTCGGTCTGTGGGTCGTCAGCCGGGCCGCCGCCGAGCAGGGCGTTTTCCGGGAAGATCCCGGCGCGCTCATGCGGCGCGCCCGCGACTGGGGCCTTGCCAATATGAACGTCATTCTGGATCTGACCGCGCACGGCTGCCCCCTCTCCCGCGACGAGCTGGCCTTCTACTACCAGCAAGGGCTC
>CAMBWG010000210.1 GCA_945871415.1 uncultured Desulfovibrio sp. | reverse complement strand
AGCCGTCGGAAACCAGCACGGAGCCGGGCAGCCCGCCGCGGGCTTCGGCGGTGCGGCGGTTGATGTCTTCCAGCGCGGCGCGGGCTTCGGCATCGGCGGCGGCCTTCTGCTTCAGTTCGTAGAAGGAGAGCTTCTGCTCGCGGAAGGCCAGCGTGTCGGCATATTTGGTATAGGCCTTGTGAATGGCCAGTTCCACGCAGCCCACGCGATCCTGTTCGCCGGTGCCGATGGCGACGGTGGCGCCGTCGCGGGCAAAGATGACGGAATTGGAGGTGACGCCGGCTTCCACGGCCCAGGCAAAACGGAGATCGGCCATTTCTTCCCTGGTGGGAACGCGGGTGGCCACGGTAAGCCCTTCCTTGGTCGTGGTCTGGGCGGGCAGGAAGTCCGCATCATGCAAAATGCGGTTGACAAAGGATTTCTGGACGATGATGCCGCCGTCGGCAAGGCTCTTGACGTCGAGGAAGGCCGAACGGGTCAGTTCGTCAAGACGTCCGAGACCGGGCAGCTCCATGATGCGCAGGTTCTTGCGGCTCTTGAGAATGTCCACGACGCCTTCTTCAAAGGCAGGCGCAGCCACCACTTCAAAATAATTGGCCGCCACCATTTCCGCGGCTTCACGGGTAAAGGGACGGTTGGTGACCACCGCTCCGCCGAAGGCCGCGATACGGTCGCACCAGAAGGCGCGGGACAGAGCCTCGCCGACGCTGTCCGCCCAGGCTGCGCCGCAGGGATTATTATGCTTGAGGATGACGGCGGCGGGGCGCTCGGAAAGATACTGAAGGATGTTGGCGCCGTTGTCCACGTCGGTAAGATTGGTCTTGCCGGGGTGCTTGCCGGCCTGAATCATCTGTTTTTCGGTCAGGGCCGAGACAATGCCCTGACCGGGACCGCGCCACGTCAGGCCGCCGCAGGTGATGCCGCCGCCGCAGAGTTCATAGAGGGCCGCGGGCTGATCCGGGTTTTCGCCATAGCGCAGCCCCTTGATTTCCCCGTCCAGTTCCCATGTCCGCTTGCGGTATTCCAGCTTTTCGTCGCCGAGAATAATCGTCATGGTTTCGGGGAAGGCATCCTTTTGCATATTTTTGTACATGTCTTTCAGATCGGCCATGTGGTTCTCCTCATGAGTGGGGCGTTCGGGTACGGCAAAGGGCGACGCCGTGCATTTCCGACGGACAGACGCCGAAATCGCGGTGCAGAGAATATCCCAAAACCGTGCGAACTTCCAGCATGGCGCACCGGGCCGTAATTGACGCGGCGCGGGCAAAACTCTAAAAAAGTTTCGTCTCCGGCAGCATGCGGGCTGTGCCGCCGCATCGGGCGGCTCGCCTGTGCCGGAGGTTTCCCGCACGATTCACCGTCATCGGCGTCGCGTTCATGAGCGTTTTACCTTTAAAAAAGATAGAACGCGAGGCGGCGGCACAGCGCCGCCCGGCCAGAAGTGAGTAGAAAAAAACGCGCTTTTTCCGCGAAACGACAGGCCGTATGGTTTGAGGCGCCAGGCGTTTCAAACTGAAAATGCTCATGTGGCGACGAGGAGTACCCATGGAAAAACTGCTTGCCCGGCTGGCGCATCAGCTCGACGCCCTGGACGAGGCCTCGCTCATGTCTCTCTGGAGCAAATACGCGGCGCTGGTCAGCACCTTTGAACCTACCAAGCGCTGGGAAGAAAATGCGCTGATCTTCTCGCTGATTCAGGCCAAGCGCTGGAAGAATCAGCTCTTCAACTATAACTGGTCGCGGCAGTCCCGCCCGGATCACATGGGCGCTCCTGACGGGCCGGGCCTTGCCCCCTTCTTCTCGCTGGAGCGTCCCCGCACGGAGGAGGAAAAGCCCGAGCCGCCGCAGCCCGCATGCCGCGTGCTGTCTTTCCGCCCCCGGATGCAGTCCGACAGCGCTCCCGTCCCCGAGGAAGAGCCGGAAAAGTAGCGGCCCGCCGGAGATTATTTGACTTGTCCCGCCTTACAGGGTAGGCAAACATAAGGCATAGCGTGCGCCATGCGGCGCATGGCGCGCGCCCCAAATTTAGAGCTTCCCCGCGCCGGCGGGGTGGCGGAGCAGGTGAAACAATGGCGAATACGGTCATCATCGGCGCCCAGTGGGGCGATGAGGGCAAGGGCAAGATAGTGGATATGCTGAGCGCGCAGTCTCAGGTGGTTGTGCGCTTTCAGGGCGGCAACAACGCCGGACATACCATCAAGGTCAACGGCACGGAAACCATCCTGCATCTGATCCCGTCCGGCATTCTGCATGAGGGCAAACGCTGCCTCATCGGCAACGGCGTTGTGCTGGACCCCGATGTTTTTCTTGAGGAAGTGGATGCGCTGGCGGCTCAGGGCGTGGATGTGTCGCCCCGGCGGCTCGGCATCAGCCCCAAGACTCACCTGATTATGCCCTATCACAAGACGCTCGACAAAGCTCGCGAAGCCAAGCGCGCCGGCAAGAAGATCGGCACGACCGGGCGCGGCATCGGCCCCTGCTATGAGGACAAGGCCGCCCGTGTGGGCCTGCGTGCAGGCGATCTGCTCCAGCCCGATCTTGTGCGCGCCAAGGTGCGTCATGCCCTTCAGGAAAAAAATGTTCTTCTGCGTGATCTTTACAAATATGATACTGTGGACGAACAGGAAGTTTGCGAGCATCTTCTGGCCATTGCGCCGCGCATTACGCCCTATCTGACGGATGTTTCCGCCGTGGTGCAGGAAGCCGACGACAAGGGCGAAAACGTCCTTTTTGAAGGCGCGCAGGGCATCCATCTGGATATTGACCACGGCACATATCCCTTTGTGACCTCTTCCAATACCGTGGCCGGAAATGCCGCCGCCGGCGCGGGCGTGGGGCCGCGTTCGCTGAATCGTATTGTCGGCATTGTCAAGGCCTACACCACCCGCGTGGGTTCCGGTCCCTTCCCCACGGAACTGGAAGACGACACCGGCCGCTATCTGCGGACCAACGGGCATGAATTCGGCGCCACCACCGGCCGTCCGCGCCGCTGCGGCTGGCTGGATGTGGTCATTCTGCGCGAGACCGTACGTCTGTGCAGTCTGACCGACATTGCCCTGACCAAGCTGGACGTGCTCCAGAATCTGCCGGAAATCCAGATTTGCGTGGCCTATGAGCTGGATGGCAAGCGTCTGGACTATCCCCCGCAGGGCGAGGGCGATCTGGCCCGCGTCACTCCCGTGTACGAAACGCTGCCCGGTTTTGAGGAGAATATCTCCGGTTGCACGACGCTGGAAGCGCTGCCCGAGAACGTCCGTGCCTACATCCGGCGTCTTGAGGAGCTCGTCGGCGTGCCCGTGTCCATCGTGTCCGTCGGTGCGGATCGCGAACAGACGATCGTGCGCCAGTAGCCTGTCTTTCACCGGGGGAGGGGGCAGCCGCTCTCTCCCCTGTTCTTTTCTCCCGCGTCGCGGCGGGAGCTGACTCCGGGTCTGCCGGGTTTCCCTTCGGAAAGCCGCACCCCCTTTTCCCTCTCTGGCTGGTTGCCGTGTTCGCCTCTCTTGATTCTCCGGATTTTTCGCCGCTGAAAACGCTGCTTCATGCTCTGGCCCGGCGTCCGCCGCAAGTTCTGCTGCTGGAGGGCGGTTCCGAAGAACAGCGGCTGGAAATGGCCTTCTACTGGGCCGCCTGCTGTCAGTGTCCGCAAGCGCTGCGCGACGGCGCTCCCTGTCTTTCCTGCCCTTCCTGCCTCCAGATTGCCGCCAACGAGCACTTGGACCTCTGCGTCTATGACGGGCGCATCAGTAACCGTGATGACGAGGAAAATCCCGGGCCCGTGCGCGCTCTGTCCATGGAAAATCTGCGTCTGCTCAAGCAGCAGCTGCGCGACGCCCCGCATGGAGAAGGGCGTCGAGTCATCGTTTTAGTCGGTCTGACCGGCCAGCGGGCCGCATCGGCAAACGCCCTGCTGAAAGCTCTGGAAGAGCCTTCCCCCCATAATGTCTTTGTGCTGCTGGCGCCGCAGCGCGAACAGCTTCTGCCCACCCTCGTTTCCCGTTCCCTGTGCCTCACGCTGCCCTGGCCCGATCCTCTGGCCCGCAATGCCGCGCCGACAGAATGGGAGGACGCCTTCGGAATGTTCCTGCAATGCGGTCGCGGCCTCTTTGAAAAAACAACCGCCCGGAATGCTCTGGATGCACAGCTTGCCCAGTTGCTTGTGCTGTCCTGCCAGAAGGCTCTGGCGCGTGTTCTTTCCGGAGCCGCCGATCCCTCGTCGCCGCTGGATACGGCCCTGATGCCCCTGTCGTCCGCCGCGCTGGCCTCCTGTGCCGCATGGTGCGACGAAGCTCTGGAAGCCCTGCGTCAGGCTGTGACGCCCGCCCGCGTCATCGAGGCGCTGGCCTGTCGCCTTCATGTGCTGCGCGGCGGCCGTTAGGGATTATTATGGCTGACTGGCTGACTGGCTGGCTCTGCCGGCGATGTCCTTAAGGCTCCTGCGTCGCCTGACGGGTACGGCTGGCGCCCGCTTTCCGCTGGTCGCCGTCTTCCGGTGATACGGACGGGGCATAATTGTTACCGGGCTGTTTTTTCCTGAACGCATCTGTCACAAAAACGGCCCCGCAGGCAAAAAGCCATGCGGGGCCGTTATGTTTTCCCTGCGGGATGAGCGGGCGGAAGGAAGCCTTTTGTTTCGTGGCATTACCGGGGGACGGTGATGCGCGGCGGGCGGTTGTGTCGCCGTGTCGCTGCAGCCTCCTGAAGAAAAGTTTTCGGGAGAGGGATGGGGGGGCCCGGGGGGAAGGGAGAGGCCCTTTTTCAAAAGGGC
>CAMBWG010000209.1 GCA_945871415.1 uncultured Desulfovibrio sp. | reverse complement strand
CGTCCGTATCCACGGTGATGATGTCGTCCAGCAGGTCGCGGCAGAGGGCGAAGGTTTCATTGCCTACGAGCTTGACGGCTACCCCGTCGGCAAAAAGGCCTACGCGGGAAAGCTCCACGGGATGCCCGGCCATGATGGAAAGGCGCATGGCGTCGGAATCCGTGGGTTCCACGCCGATGACGCGGATATCGGGACGCAGATTCTTGATATAGGCGGCAATGCCGGCAGCCAGTCCGCCGCCGCCGATGGGCACGAAAACCGCATGAATGGGATCGGGATGCTGCCGCAGGATTTCCATGCCGATGGTGCCCTGTCCGGCAATGACGTCGGGATCGTCGAAGGGCGGAATGAACACGTAGCCCGTCTGCTGGATGAGATCCAGCGTATGACGCCAGGCATCGCTGAACGACTCGCCATAGAGCACGACCTGCCCGCCCAGACGGCGCACGGCATCCACCTTGATGGCGGGGGTCGTCATGGGCATGACGATGACGGCTTCGCAGCCGAGTTTTTTGGCGGAAAGGGCCACGCCCTGAGCATGGTTGCCCGCCGACGCGGCGATGACGCCCCGGCGCAGCTCGTCGGGAGAGAGGCGGGCCATCTTGTTGTAGGCGCCGCGCAGCTTGAAGGAAAAGACAGGCTGGGCATCCTCGCGCTTGAGCAGAATGCGGTTGCCGAGACGCCGGGAAAGATTGACCGCTTCTTCAAGCGGCGTTTCCTGCGCCACATCATAGACGCGGCTCAGAAGGATTCTTGTCAGATATTCGCTGTGCGTATCCATAACGGGGTCCTGAAAGCTGTTGGACAAAAAAGAGAGAAAGATTCTGTATATACCTCTTTGCACAGGGGCACAATGCCTGCCGCCCAATCATGGCGGATCGGGAAAAAAGCATTGACGTCATGCCTTGCCCATTGCAACATAAAACGTAATGCTTGTCGCCGAATCCCGGGGGCCGACAGGGCGCGTTCCTGCCGGAGCCCGGGCAGTGTCTTTTCGTCCGCATGGGGAGAATCCAGGTGTACGATCAAATTTTGGATGAAATTCCAGAGCTTATCTATATAGTTGAAGATGGAAGCCATAATCTCCTGTACGCCAACAAACCTTTGCAGGATATTATCGGCGACAGCAACTATCAGGGCAGAAAATGTTATGCCTATCTCCAGGGCTTTTCCCAGCCCTGCCCCTTCTGCATGCGCGACAAGCTGACGAAGGAACAGTTTCATGTCTGGGAACATTATAATGACAAGCTGAAACGCTATTACCAGATTAAGGAAAAGCTCATTCTCTGGCAGGGGCGGGAAGCCCGGCTGGAAATAGCCTTCGACATCACCGAAGGCACCCGGCAGCGCAAGCAGCTTGTTTCGGCCCTGAGCACCGAGAGTTTCATCGCCCAGTGCGCCCGCACGCTCTATGAAAATGACGATTTGTCGTCCGCCATGACAGACGTGCTGTATATGCTCGGCACGCAGTGCTCCGCGGAGCGGACGCGTATTTTTGAATTGCTGGGCACGCCTCTGGAAGTTCCCGTCGGCGACACCAATATGGGGATGAAACTGGCGGGGCGGGAAATACGCTGTACCTATGAGTGGCTGCACCCCGAAAAGGCGGATACGTCTCTGGGCAAGCCCTTTGCCCAGCTGCCTATGGAAGCCTTTCAGCAATGGTTTCCCCTGTTCCGTCAGCACAGGCCGGTCGTCGTCAATTCCCCTGATGAATTGAAGGGGCAGCAGTCTCCCCTCTACGAGCTGATGCTCGAAGACGGCATTCATTCTCTGCTGATCTTTCCTCTGAGTCTTGATCACCGTTATATCGGCGCCTTCAGCATTATTAATTTTGATCCGCAGGCCATGAAGGATGCTTATGGCGTGCTGGATACCCTGAACTATTTTCTTGCCTCGGCCATCCTGCGGCGCAATACCCTCCAGGAGCTGGAAAGAATCAGCCTGATGGATCGGCTTACCGGGCTCTACAATCGCAATGCCCTCATACATCATGCCGAGCATCCTCCCAGAGGGAGCGTCGGCATCGTGTATCTGGACCTCAACGGGCTCAAGATTGTCAATGACACGGAAGGCCATACCAAGGGCGACGAGATGCTGCGCACATCGGCGCGTATGCTGCAGGAGTATTTTCCCCGCGCCCGCTGCTACCGCGTCGGCGGCGACGAATTTGTCGCTCTCTGGCACGGAGTGGGGGACAGGGAGTTCACGGCTGCCGCGGAAGAACTGCGGGAAGCCTTCAGCTGCGGCAAGGCCATCAGCGGCGCGGTGGGCGCTATCTGGAGCGACAGCACGGATCGCCTTCTGGAGAATATCAGTACGGCGGACGCCCAGATGTACAGCGCCAAGAAGGCCTACTACCGGCGGCAGATCGCTCCGGACGTCATGGAGCGCCGGCTTGATGACGCCGTTCTCGCACTCGCCAGTGAAGCCCGGGTGCGCCACTCCCTGCGGCATGGCGAGTTCCGTCCCCGCTGGGCCCTGCGTAACGAAGCCCCCAATCACACCTTTTCCAGCCTGCTTCTGGAAGCGGATTTCATTCAGAACGGGACGACCTTTGACCCCGGCGTCTTTCTTGGCATCCTTGAAGAAGCCGGGCACACCCATCTGCTTGATCGTTTCCTGTTCTTCTGTGCCTGCCGGCGTCTGGCCTCATGGCAGAAAGAAAATATTCCCAGCGTCCCCATCCATATGTTTCTTTCCACCCACACGCTGCACCGTCCCCATGTCCTGCGCGATATGGACAGGGAACGCATGGCGATGAATGTCTCTACGGAGTATCTGCGTCTGCATCCTCTTACCAAGATTACTGATGCGGCCGGACGTGACGGCGTCGCTCTGTTGCAGTCTCTGGGCTACCACGTCGGCGATGCGCCGGACCCGGCCCTTCCCGAGCTGGATACCTTCCTTGCCGCGGGGCTCAAGGCGCTGAACATTGATGAAGGCGGCGCGCGTAATCTTCTGTGCCATCCCCATGCGGTCAGTCTGCTGCGGCTGCTGCTGAGCCTCTGTCGCACGGATGAAGCGCCCGTCATTCAGCACTTCTGCCTGCACTGCGATCGCATAGCCCTGCCGTCATCACAGTCCTTTTCCGATCAGGAGCTGGATTGTTTCATAGCGCGGCAGCGCGGAAAGTAGAACATTTTACCTTTGAAAAAGAAAAAACGCGAGGCGGCGGACAGCGCCGCCCGGCCTGCCGTCTCGCTTGAAACACAACGCGTTTCAAACTGGAAATGCTCTAAACGGGCCGTCAAAAAAACGACCTTATCCCGCCATCCTTGTCGCTGTCTAAAAAGAGTTTGTAAAAACAATATGTTGTAAAAAAGGTACGATTGTTGCTTCCTCATGTCATGGAAAGAACGCTTTGGCGTTCCGCCGTTCGTGCGCATCTCCGGTTCGTGTTTGCGTAAGGCAGCCGTGCCGGAAAACGCATGCTTCCGCCATCGACATTCACGACCCGGACGGCGCATGTCGTCACGGCGATGACATTTCCGTTGTCGGCCCATCCCTGCCGGCGACGGAGGAGGCTTCATGAATCATTCCATTTTTACAGTATCTCCTTCCGCGGACGATAAGAAGAGCCTGCCCTCCGCCGCCAGAGGGCAAAATCGTCAGAACGGTATTGCCACGTTTGCCAACATTATGGCGACCGCCAGAGAAAAAGGCGAGCAGAACGCCGCTATGGGCGATTCCTCCCGGCTCGTGCTGGCCGGGCGCAATCCCAGCGACGTTGCGCGGGCGCATGTCTTCAGCAAGGCGCAGGCAGACTTGCGCCGAACCAATGCCCTTGAGCGGCTGGCCGACACCATGAGCCCGGACGGGAATTCGTCGCTGGCGCTGGCCGGCGGTATGAATACTGCGCGGCAGTTGCAGAACATGGCCGCCATGGGAGAGCTTGCCATGCCCGACAACGGGCCCCGCGGCATCCGGGAGCTGCAGCGCTGCGACTATATCCGCACGCGCACGGTAACGGATGCCGCCCGGCATCAGGCCCGCGTGGCTTCGCTGCGCAGACGGCGCGGCGAAGACAACGGGGAAGGCATCGGCGGTCTTTCGGCGCAGTTTGAATCGGGCAGCGACGGTATTGCCGCCATCGGTTATGACCGCACGGGCGGCACTTCCTACGGCAAGTATCAGATTGCGTCCCGCGTGGGCAGCATGACGGCCTTCCTGAACTTCCTCGACGAGGAAGCGCCGGACATCGCGGAACGTCTCCGTTCCGCAGGTCCTGCCAATACCGGCAGCCGCAAGGGCGCCATGCCCGAAGAATGGCGCGCCATCGCGGCCGAGCAGCCGGATCGCTTCGGTTCCCTTCAGGAAAATTTCATTCTGGAAAGCCATTACAAGCCCGCGCTGGAAAGCATCGGAGAAAATACCCGCCTCGATGTGGACCGTCTTTCCCGCGCCATGCGCGAGGTCATCTGGAGTACCGCCGTGCAGCATGGCCCCGCAGGCGCGGCGCGTCTCTTCGGCAAGGCTGACGACATGAGCGGCGCCGCCGACAGCGGCTATGAAAAGCGGTTGATCCGTAATCTGTACGCCCTGCGCGCCGGGCAGTTCGGCTCCTCGGATGCCGGAGTCCGCGCCGCCGTGGGCAACCGCTTCAAGAAAGAAGAAGTCCTCGCCCTCAATATGCTGGGTGGCGGCGGCAGTGACAGCAACCTCGCCTAGATATGGTGCGAGTTGTTGATTTGGGGGGGGGGGGGGGGGGGGGGGGCGGGCGGCACACGAGGGGAGGAGACCCCCCACCCCCCCCCCCACCCACCCCCCCCAGCCAGAAACC
>CAMBWG010000208.1 GCA_945871415.1 uncultured Desulfovibrio sp. | reverse complement strand
GTACGCAGGGCAACGCGATCGGGCCAGGCTGCGGCCAGCAGTCGGCCGACGGCATCCTGCGGCACTGTGTCCCGCGATGCGTCCGGGAGAGGGCACAGCCGTGCCAGCCGCGCCGCCAGAGCCCTGATGCGGGAAGAGGGCGCGCGTTGTTCCTGATCCAGAACGCTGCGTAGATCGCTCCGGGTGCCACCTCTGTCTTCTTCCAGCAGGGCTGCCAGCAGGCAGGCTGTGCTGTGCAGGGCCGCGGGAGCTGTGAGCAGCATGCGCGCCGTGCGGGGATTCAGAGGCAGATCGGCCATACGCCGTCCCAGAGGGGTCAGGGAGTCGGAACCGTCGGCATTGCGCAGCGCTTCCAGCGCGACAAGATGTTGACGGGCTGCTTGCAATCGGGGAGCCGGGGGCGTATTCAGCCAGTGGAGTTTTTCGGGGGGCGTGCCCCAGCGGGCTGTTTGCAGTACCAGCGGCGCAAGATCGCTTTCCAGTATTTCCGGGCGGATGTCGGGGCGCAGCCCCGCGGTTTCCTCCTTATGCCAGAGCCGCAGACACAGGCCCGGCTGGGTGCGTCCCGCGCGTCCGGCGCGCTGATCGGCGGCGGCCAGCGAAACCCGTTCCGTCACGAGGCGGGCCATATCCGCGGCCGTATCCCAGCGCGGACGGCGGCAGAGCCCTGTATCGACGACAATACGTATGCCTTCGATGGTCAGGGATGTTTCGGCAATGGACGTGGTCAGCACGACCTTGCGCCGTCCTTCCGCCGCCGGGGCTATGGCCGCGTCCTGCTCGGCGGATTTCAGACGACCATGCAGCGCGTGGACGTCGGTATTCGGCGGAACAGTCCCCTCGAGCTCTTCGGCGACGCGCGCTATTTCAGCCGTGCCGGGCAGAAAGACCAGCAGACTGCCCTGTTCCGCCTGCAGGGCGCGGCGGATAACGGCGGCCGTGTGGCGCAGCAGGGCGGGCATGCCGGCGGCGTCCGGCGGCGGTGGCAGATAGCGTGTTTCCACGGGATGGCTCTGCCCCTCGCAGCGCAGGGTCGGACAGCCGCCGAGAAGGGCGGCCACACCGTCCGCATCAAGCGTGGCGGACATGGCCACAAGACGCAGATCCGGGCGCAGCAGGGCGCGGCTTTCGAGGCCGAGGGCAAGGCCGAGATCCGCCTGCAGGGAACGCTCGTGAAATTCGTCAAAGAGAATACAGCTTACGCCGGGCAGTGCGGGGTCCTGCTGCAGCAGACGCGTCAGGACGCCTTCTGTGACGACTTCCAGTCTGGTAGCGGCGCTGACGGCGCTTTCCTGACGCATGCGGTAGCCCACCAGCCCGCCGACATCCTGGCCAAGCAGGCGCGCGGCATAACGGGCAAGAGCCCGCGCCGCCACCCGGCGCGGCTCCAGCAGGAGAATCCTGTTGTCTCCGCGCCAGTCGGCGTCGAGCAGCCAGAGCGGGATACGGCTGCTTTTACCCGCGCCGGGCGGGGCGCAGACAACGGCGTTGCCGCCCCCGGCAAGAGCCTGAAGCAGGGAAGGGCGCAGGGCGTCAATGGGGGCTGGCGGTAGAAGATGGATTCGGGACATGCGAACTCCAATGGACCCGGGGCGGCTGCCAACCCGATCCGGGGCGCCGCATGAAGGGAACCAACTGCTTTTTTTACTGGAAATCTGCCGCGCTCCAGTGTATTCAGAATTTTGACGCATCGCAACGTTAACAAGGTGTTGCATCATGAAGCTCAATACGAGCGGCATTATCGGGCAGAGTACCACGCTGGCCGATGTTTTTAAAATGCTGGCCAAAGTGGCGCCTACCGACAGCACGGTGCTGGTCACCGGGGAATCCGGTACGGGCAAGGAATTGCTGGTACGGGCCTTGCATGACAATAGTCGCCGTGCCGACAAGCCGTTTGTGCCCATCAACTGCGGAGCCATTCCCAAGGAGCTGCTGGAGAGCGAACTTTTCGGGCATGAAAAGGGCGCTTTTACCAATGCGCTCCGCTCCCGGGCGGGGCGTTTTGAGCTGGCGGACGGAGGGACCATTTTTCTGGACGAAATCGGAGAAATGGATCTGAGTCTGCAGGTCAAGATCCTGCGGGTGTTGCAGGAACGGGAATTTGAGCGCGTGGGCGGCAATGTCTGCAAGGAAGTGGACGTGCGCATTGTGGCGGCGACCAACCGCGATCTGGAAGCGGAGGTGGCTGCCGGGCGTTTTCGCGAGGATCTGTTCTATCGTCTGAACGTCATTCCGCTGCACTTGCCTCCTCTGCGGGAGCGGGGCGGCGACGTGCTGCTGCTGTCGCGCTTCTTTCTTGATCGCTTCTGCCTCAAGAAGGAACGCCCGCCGCTGACGCTGGACCCGCAGGTACGCAGCGTCTTCATGGCCTATCAGTGGCCCGGTAATGTGCGCGAGCTGGAAAATCTCATGGAGCGCCTCAGCATCCTTGTGGACGGCGATGTGGTGCACGTGGACGATTTGCCTTCCAAGGTGCTGTCGCAGGTGGGGGATATCAGCCTGTTGCCGGAATCCCCCATGCCGGAACCGGAAACGCTGCCGGAGAGTTGCGACGGAGCGGTTCCCGCTGCGGAAGAGGCCGTGCCTGTTACCGGGGGAGCGCCGGAAGCGCCCCGGCCGTCGCCCGCGGACGGCGGCGCGACGGCGGCGGCTCAGGCCGCTGGACAGGGGGGCTTTGTCTGGCCTACGCTGCAAACCATGAACGAGCATGGCGGCAATCTGAAGGATTTTCTGGATGCCGTGGAATTGCGCCTGATTAACGAAGCCTTGCAGCGGGCGGACGGCGTCAAGAATCAGGCGGCGGAACTTCTGGGTATCAAACGCACGACCCTGATTGAAAAGTTGAAGAAAAAAGGCGTGTAACGCGCCCATGCTGTAGAGGTATGCCTTCATGAACAGCAGACAACGCCGACAAGAGGGCCGCAATGTTTGTGCGCGGCTCGCAACGGATGCCCGAACCTGCGGATGCGAAGGCGTCATGGAACGCCTGTTGCGCCGTGCCGCGTGCGCCGTTTTTCTGAGCGCGACCTGCGTTGGTCTTTTGTGCTCGTCGCCTGTCATGGGTGCGGATGCGGGCGGCGGTTTCGGCGCTCGCGTCGTCGATGGGCAAAGTCTGTATTCTCCCGTCAATACGGGCGGCCCTTCGGACTGGCCGGTCAAGGGCGGGCTCTCCACACAGGGAGCCATTCCCGGGGGACAGGCTGCGCCTGCCACGCCGGGGAATCCGACCCAGATGCCGGCAGCGCCGTTGATGCCCGCGCCCGCCATGCCCGGGAGCGCCGCAGGCGTGCCGTCCGCGCCCCTGATGCCGACGCCTGCCATGCCGGAGAGCGCCGCGAACGCGTCGCCCGCACCCGCTCCCCAGATGCCCGCCCCCGCCATGCCGGGAAGCGGCGAACAGCCTGCCGTGCCGGACATGCCTGCGACAACGGCGCAGGTGCCGCCCGTGCCGCCGGCGGCTTCGCCTTTTGATCCTTCCGCTCCCGCAACGCCGCCTGCGCCGACGTCCACGCCTGTGGACCCGGGCGCCCACGCCGCCGCGGCTGATTTTCTTAATGCGGCTCCCCCGGCGGACAAAAAGGACGGCGTGGAGGATCCCGGCGTCATTTATGTTGACGAAAAGGGGAATCCCGTCCCCAAGCCGCTGGAGCCCGACAAAATGATGGCCGAGGCCCAGGAGCTCATGGAGAGCGGGCAGTTTGCCCATGCGTTGCCCATTTTGCGGCAGATCAAGGATATTCCGACCATCTCCAAAGAGATGCGGCTTGAAACCCTGTACATGATCAGCGATTGCGTCTGGGCCCTGTACAAGGACAAGCCTCTGGAAGGTTATGATGAGCTCATGGCCACGACGGCCGAAGCGCTTAACGCTGATCTGCGTTATGAGCGCGCGCCGTCCGCCATGCTGCGTCTGGGGCGCATCAACCTTGCCGTCAATGACGTCAACGGAGCCGGAGCGCACATCATGGCGCTGTATCGCCGTTATCCGGCGTACCCTGAAGTGGCCGCCGGCCTGACGGAACTGGGCAGGGCGCAGCTCAGGCACGAAATGAACGAGGAGGCAGTGCATTCCTTCAGCCTCGTTCTGGACAAGTATCCCGAGAGTTCCTCGCTGGAACGCGCTTCCATGGGACTTGCGCAGGCGCTTTATAATCTGAAGCGGCATAACGACACGCAGACCATTCTCGACTTCGTCAATAAGCGCTGGCCGCGCTGCTATCTTGACGATGTGAGCTTTTTGCTGATGCAGGCCGCCAATGCCCGCGCTCTGGGCAAGGATGAGACCGCCCGCGAACTGCTGTGGCTGTATCTCAATCTGGAACCCAAGCGCGAGGGTAACGATGCCCTGCTGTTGTCCATGGCGGATATGTACGCCACACATAACGACTGGCCCGCGGCAACCGTGCTGTATCAGCAACTGGTGCGTCACTGGCCGGATGCCGATCCGACCATTACGGCGCGGATGCGTCTTGGCGAAAAGGGGCTGTACGACGCGCCGATTACGTATGACGGCATGACGCCCGTTTTCGGGCAGCCGAGCGATCCCGGTATAGAGCAGCTCTATCTCAAACTGTCCGAAGCCTCGAAAACACAGCCTTCGGCGGTGATCTCTCATCTCAAGTACGCCATGTGGCTGCTGTGGGACAAGCATTATACCGAGGCCATGGGCAAGGCGGCAGACTTTGTGGACATGTACCCGGAACATCAGGACGTGCCGCAGGCGCGCGATGTGATCTGGGCGGCTTTCCAGAAAGAGCTGGCAAATTCGCTGGCGGAGCAGAACTACGGACGCATTCTGCTGCTGTGGAACGGCTTTCCG
>CAMBWG010000207.1 GCA_945871415.1 uncultured Desulfovibrio sp. | reverse complement strand
CACGCAGGGGCGTTACAAGGGTGAGATTGTCCTGCTGCAGGTGACGGAACAGGACGCCGTTGCGGAAACGCTGCATCTTGCCGATGCGGCCGTACCCCTGAGCGAGGGGGACGCGCTGGCCCTGCTCAGCGAGGAGAGCGGCGCGCAGCGTCAGGCGCAGACGGACGACGCCGAAGGCCAGGGAGCCGAAGATGCGCGCGGCATTTGCAGCCACGGCGTATTTTTGCGGCGCTTTGCGCTGGAGCGGGAACGGGACGAACATTTTTCGCTGACCATCTTGCGCCGGGAGGGGGATGCCGGGGAAGAGGACCCTCTTGCGCCTCTGATCGATGCCTGGAAGGCCGCGCCCGCGCTGGGCGGCGATCGGGTTCTTGCCGGTCTGTACGGCAGTAACGCACTCATATTCTATCATCCCGGCGCTGAGGCAGAGGCGCTTGCGCCCCATTGGGCGGCGCTTTGCACGGATCTGGAGGCTCGGGGCATTTCCGCCGCCGCGGGCATTGCGGGCTATCCCTTTTTGCAGTTCCGCAAGACGGAAGCGCCGGAATGCGCGCTGAAAGCGCTGGAATACGCACAGCTTCTGCCCGCGCCGCACGTGGGTGTCTGCAATTCTCTGGCGCTCAATATCAGCGCCGACAAGCGCTACAGCCTCGGCGATGTCTTCGGCGCCATCGAGGAATACAAACTGGCGCTGCTGGCCGATCAGGAAAACGTTCTTGCCTGGAATTCTCTGGGAACCTGCTATGCGGCGCTGGGGCGGCATAATGAGGCCCGCCGCTATTTTGGGGAGGCGCTGCAACGCGCCGCTTCCGTAGAGCAGGCGGTGCAGACGCGTTACAATCTGGGGACGGTCTGCCTGCAGCTGGAGGATCGCAAGGCCGCGGCCGAGTATTTCCGGCAGTGCATTGCCGATGCGCCGGAGCATCTCTATGCCCATTTGCGTCTGGGACAGCTCTGTGAGGAGGCGGGACGGCGCTCGGATGCCCAGAAATACTATGAGCAGGCCGCAGCCATCGAAGAGCTGCGCGAACAGCGGGACGGCGAGTCTTCCAACGTGGCCCGTCGTTGTCTTGCCCGGCTTGTGGCCCGGCAGCGCAAGGGCGGGGAAGCGCGCGAGATGCTGCATGACGCTCTGCTGCGCAATCCCCATGACGACGCAACCATGCGCATGCTGGCCGATCTTTATCTGGAAGGCGGCGACGATCCCGCTGTGGCGGAGGCGCTGGCGCGGCGCAGCCTGTTGCAGCACGAATGCGCCGAGGGCTGGCGGCTGCTGTCCCGGGCGCTGGCCGCACAGGGGAAGGCCCGGGAGGCGGACGAGGCCGCGGCGCGCGCGTCGGTGCTGTAGGGCTACGGGGAGGCGCGGCCATCGGCATGACATCGCAAGACCTTTTTGCTATGTTGGCCGCATCGGCGGCGGGGGATGTCCCTTTGCCGGAACGTCGCTTCTCCTGTCTCGCGGCGAGAGCGCGGCGTCTGCGTTTCCCCTATGAACTCTCCTGGAAGGGTTTCCATGTTTCGACGTTTGCTTCTGGCGGGCTGTGCTTCCTTCTGCCTTCTTTTCTGTTCCCCGGCTGCCGGGGCGCATGTGACGCTGCTCGTGCCCAGCCAGCCGAGCATCGAACAAACTCCGGCGGAGGAAAATCCGCAGGCCGCGGACAAGAACGCCAAAGGCGAAAAGCAGGTCACGGCGCCCGCCCCGGGCGGACTTCTCCCCGCCACACCGACGGAAGGGGGCGCGCCTCTTCTGGACAAGGAACTGGACCTGCTGATTACGCTCATGCGGCCGGAGGATCATTCCTGTCTGGACATGGAAATGCCGCAGCTGATGTCCGTCCTGCGTTTTGATGCGCAGACGCCGGTGGAGCAGGGACAGCTCATGGGCGAGCGGCGCGACCTGCTGGGCGATCTGGAAGAAATCCGCTATCTGGACAGCCGCGCCTGGGGCGTCAACGTGGCTATCGGCAAGCCGGGGCTGTATCATTTCATGATTGAAACCCGCCCTCGCTGGAGCGAATCCCGCCAGCGTTACGAACAGGAATTCGTCAAGACCACCGTGCCGGTCTACGGCGAAAGCCGCGGCTGGGATGTGCCGTGCGGCCTGCGGCTGGAAGTTGTTCCCCATACCCGGCCTTTCGGGCTTGGCGCTCCCTGTCTGTTCAGCGCGCAGGTGCGCTGGCAGGGCCAGCCGCTGCCCGGCGCGTCGGTGCGCATGTATCGCATAAATACGGACAAGACGCCGCCTGTCCTGCCCACGCCGTGGCATTGCTCCCTTGAGGCGCGCGCTGATGCCGACGGTAACGTGGCCTTTGTGCTCAACCGTTCGGGCTGGTGGTGTTGTGTTGCGGAAACGGAGGGCGAGCCGCTCAAGGGACCGGACGGCGATCCAAGGCCGCTCCGTTTCGGCGGCGTCTTCTGGCTTTATGTTGACGATATGGCCGCCGCGCCCTCTGTGGAAAAGAAGCGGTAAGGCAAGGAATCCCGCGCGGGTCGTGCGTGGCGAGAGAGAAAAACGTCATTGAACGTAAATGCGCGGAATAAAAAATACGAGAACGCCGGGCAGCGGTGCTGCCCGGCGTTCTTTTTTAGAGCATCTTATACGGCCTGTCGTTTCGCTGAAAAAGCGCGGTTTTTCCGCTCACTTTGGGCCGGACGGCGCTGTGCCGCCGCCTCGCGTTTCATCTTTTTCAAGGAAACGCTCTAGACTTCAAACAGCATTTCGAGGTCTTCGCGGGTGAGGGACTTCCAGGTATCCTGCCCGGGAATGATGGCGTCGGCCACGCCGCGCTTGGCTTCCTGCAGCTTGAGGATCTTTTCTTCCACGGTATTTTCGCAGATGAGCTTGTAGGAAAAGACCTGTCGGGTCTGGCCGATGCGGTGGGTGCGGTCCGTAGCCTGACTTTCCACGGCGGGGTTCCACCACGGGTCGTAGTGAATGACGTAGTCCGCGCTGGTCAGATTCAGACCGGTGCCGCCGGCCTTGAGGGAGATCAGGAAGACCGGAATATCGGGCGAATTGTTGAAGCGATCCACCTGCTCGAAGCGATCCTTGCTGGCCCCGTCGAGGTAGCAGAACGGCATCTTTTCAAATTCCAGCCACTGCCGGATGATATGCAGCATCTGCACGAACTGGGAGAAGACCAGCACCTTGTGCCCGCCTTCCACGATTTCCATAATCATGTCCTTGAAGGCATCGAACTTACCGGAAGGCAGATTGTTGGAGAAACCGGGAAGATCCAGCTTGAGCAGACGGGGATGGCAGCAGATCTGGCGCAGCTTGAGCAGCGCGTCGAGAATGGACATCTGGCTCTTGGCAAGGCCCTTTTCGTCCACGTCGGCCAGAACCTGCTCGCGCAGCTTGCGGGCCAGGGCCGCGTAGAGTTCGGCCTGCGCCTCTTCGAGAGCGCAGCAGGTGACGCTTTCCACCTTGGGCGGAAGGTCCTTGGCCACGTCGGCCTTGGTGCGGCGCAGGATGAAGGGGCGCACGCGCGTGCGCAGATAGTCGAGCGTTTCCGTATCCCCGTCCTTGATGGGCTTGACGATGCCGCGCTGGAAGGCGTGCTGCGAGCCGAGGAAGCCGGGCATGAGAAACTCAAACAGCGACCAGAGCTCAAACAGATTGTTTTCAATGGGCGTGCCCGAAAGACACAGACGCATTCTGGCCCGGATACGCCGCACGGCGCGCGCCGTGATGGTATTGGGATTCTTGATGTTCTGCGCTTCGTCGAGAATGACGGTATTGAACTCGTACTTTTCCATCTCCTCCAGATCGCGCCGCAGGAGCGCGTAGGTGGTGATGATGAGGTCCGACTCGGCAATGTGCTTGAACATGCCCTCGCGGCGGGTGCCGTAGATGGTCAGACGGCGGAGATGGGGCACAAACTTTTCCGCTTCGCGCTCCCAGTTGGGCAGCACCGACGTGGGCACGACAATCAGATTGGGCCCTTCGTAATGCTGCTGAATCATGTGCGCGATAAAGGCGAGCGTCTGCACGGTCTTGCCGAGGCCCATTTCGTCGGCAAGAATGCCGCCGAAGCCGTATTCCGAAAGGAAGTTGAGATAGGCAAGGCCCTGCAGCTGGTAGCTGCGCAGCTCGGCATTGAGCTCGCGCGGCGCGGGAACGGCCCTGACTTCCCGGAAGGAGCGGATTTTTTCGCGCAGATTGTTCCAGAAAGAGTCCGTCTGGGCGCCGGGCAGGTCTTCCAGCAGGCTGTCCAGCACCGGCGCTTCAAACTGCTTGAAGCGCTGCTGCGGCGGCTTGGAGGGGTCCAGCCCCAGCGCGGTGAGCTTGTGGGCCAGCTTTTCCAGCCAGGCTTCCGGCAGGCTGGTATAGGAGCCGTCCTTAAGCTGCACATAGCGCTTGCCGCGCGTCCATGCCTTCCAGATCTTTTCCAGCGGCAGACTCTGACCGTCGTAATCCACGCTGATTTCCAGCGAGAACCACTTTTCCTTTTCGTTGCTGACCACTTCCGCGGATATGGTGGACTTTGTCGTGCGCATCTTGTAGCGCGACAGAGCGCGTTCGCCGTAGACGCGGTATTTTTCCACCAGCGCGGGATACTGGTCGAGCAGGAAGGCAATGGCCTCTTCCGGCTCAAGGAACCAGAGTTTGTTGGAACGGGCCTGAAAGCCCATGCCTGCCAGTTCCGTCAGCAGATCGTTTTCCTCTTCCTGATGACGGCGCACCAGATAGGTCTGACCCTCAAAGGTATAGCTGCCGGTCTGGAAATCAGGGTTCGGACCGTTAAGCGAGAATTCGCCGTGACGGGTTTCGTAAATATTGTCTATTTCCAGCGTGAGCAGGCTGCCTTCTTCGTCGAGGAAGAGCTGGGGATTGTAGGT
>CAMBWG010000206.1 GCA_945871415.1 uncultured Desulfovibrio sp. | reverse complement strand
GCGGCGCTGTGCCGCCGCCTCGCGTTTCACCTTTTTCAAAGTTGAAACGCTCTAACCCTTCTGCCGCAGGATATCGCGGCCGTGCAGGAGGTAGTAGGCGAGCAGGGCGGTCAGCACGACGAAGGCCAGCGTCTGATACATGCCGCCGTAGCCGAGGGAGGGCACGAGGAAGCCGAAGATATAGGGGCCGAGGCCGATACCAAGATCGAAGAAGATGAAGAAGGTTGTGGTGGCCTGGGCGAAGCGGGAGCGGGAGACGAGCGACAGGGAAACGGCCTGCCCGGCGGACTGGAAGTTGCCGAAGCCCGCGCCGAGGACCAGCCCGGCCAGCAGGAGCATCCAGCCGCTTTCGGCATGGGCGAGCAGGGTCAGGGAAAGCGCCGTCAGGAGCAGCGCCGGATAGAAGATGATGTTTTCGCCGCGCAGGTCAAAAAGCCGCCCGGTCAGGGGGCGCGTCACCAGCGCCATGAGGGCATAGAGCAGAAAGAAGAGACTGGCGGCGGGCGTCAGATTACGCTCGGCGGCAAAGGAGGTCATGAAGGCCTGAATGCAGCCGTAGCTCAGACAGGTAATGAGCGCCACCAGCGAGAAGCGGACCACGCGGGGGTCGATGTAGCTGTACAGGGCCAGAAAGGGGCGGTGACGGTGACGCATTTCCGGCAGATTATGCAGCCCGAAGAAGATGACGATGCAGGCGATGCCGATGGCCAGACAGGTTTGCGCCAGCACCGTGTAGGTGGAATAGCTGGAAATGAGAATGCCCAGAAAGGGCCCCAGCGCCAGCGCAAAGGCCGTGCTCATGCTGAACAGACTGATACCCAGCCCGTGATGCTCGTGCGGCACCACATAAGCCACGATGGTTCCCGTGGCCGTGCCGATGACGCCCACGGCCACGCCCATGAACAGGCGCTGCACAAAGAGCAGAAAAAGACTGGGAACCCAGAAAAAGGCCGCAATACTCAGAGAGTAGAGCAGCAGCCCGGTCAGCAGGATGGCGCGGCAGCCGCAGAGGGAAAGCAGATTCCCCGTGGCAAAGCGCCCCGCAAGACAGCCGATGACCATGATGCCCGCCGTGAGCCCGGCGGTGCTCAGATCGGCATTGTAGGTTGCCCGGGCATAGGTGGTGCTGGTGACGAACATCAGATAATAGGCCGTCATGACCAGCAGGTTGATGACGGAAACGACGGTGAAATTGCGGTTGAAAATGGCCCGCAGGGCTTCGCGTGTGCTGCCTGCGTGCCGGGGGGCGGTTCTGGAGACGGCATGATGGCTTCTGGGCATGGCCTTTCCTCTGCTTGGGGATAATCGTTGCGTGTGCAACGGTATTAGGCTCCCAGCCCGCCCCTGTCAAGCAAAATACGCCGCTCCTCTTGCCACGCGCTCCCGTTGCGACTAGGTTCTGTTCTCACAGGATATTTCCCCGGTACCGGGAAAGGGCGAGGCGGCAAAAAGCGCCCCGCGCCGCCCGGCCCGGCGTGAGCGGAACAAACGCGTTTTTCCGCGAAACGACGGGCCGTATGGTTTGAATCTGAAAAAGGAATGCCTGACGCGACAATGCCCGCCGGAAGGCCGCGCGCCGTCTGCCCGACGGCGTCTCCCTGCGGCGGCGTGGCGTTCTTGTGCGGGAGCGATTGTGGAACTGACATATAAATGGATTGCGCTTGCCGGGCGGCAGTATCAGAGATATCTGAACCGCCGGCTTGCCCCTTACGATTTGAGCGGCAGCCAGTATCTGCTTGTCCTCAACGTCTGCCGTCAGCCGGGCATCACGCAGGACAAGCTGCCGGATATTCTCCATATCAACAAAAGCAACGTGACCCGGGCGCTGGCCCAGCTGGAGCGAAGCGGCTTCATCCGCCGCGAGGTCAACATGCGGGACAAGCGCACGGCGGCTCTTTTTCCCACGTCAAAGGCGCTGGAAGTCTTTCCGCGCATCCGCGAGATCATCACGGGCTGGGATGCCTCGGTAACGGTTTCGCTGACGGAAGACGAAAAGCGCACCTTGCAGGAACTGCTCATGCGGGTGGTGGCCGCGGCGCGACAATGCCCGGAGGACGAGCAGGAGGGGCTGGAAGCCTGATGCGCGGGGCGCCGCGGCGGCGCGCGGCCCTGTTCCCGTGTGGCGTCAATATGCCGAAAAGACGGCTCTTTTGTGACGATGTTTCCCTTTTTTTGTTTGGATTTGTCAGTTTGACTTGAAGACAGTTAAAGCATATACTGCCGCCATTGGTTTCACAGGCTCGCCATGCCGCGGGCCTTTTCGGCTTTCAGGCGCTCCCCGTCGTGGACGGGGTGCGGGCCGACGTTCGGCCTCCTGCGTCCCGCGGTTTCGGGGCGCTTGCCTTGCCCCGCAACCAAGGAGACATTATGAAGCCTTTACGCTGGCTTTCCGCGCTGACGGTGCTGCTGGCCTGTGTGGCCCTGCTGACCGCCCCCGCGGACGCCGACGCACGTAAACACGATTCCAAAGGTGAAACGCAAACTCAGGCCCGAAAAAACGCAGACAAAAAAAAGCAGGCCGATGCCGACCGCGAGCTCTGGCTCGAACGCACCCGCAACAACAGCGAAATCATGAGCGGCAAGGCATCTCTCTACAGCAAGGACCTGCACAACAGTAACACCGCCAGCGGTTACCGGTACGACATGTACACCTTCACCGCCGCGCATCGCACCCTGCCCATGGGCACGGTTGTGCGCGTCACCGACCACAGCAACGGCAAAAGCGTTATGGTCTGCGTGACGGATCGCGGCCCCTTTGTCCGCGGGCGCATCATCGATCTTTCCTATGCCGCGGCACGGCAAATCAATCTCAACGGCCGGGGCGTCGGCAATGTTGACCTCGAAGTCATCAGCGACGAAAACGGCACGCCCCTCAATGCCGATCAGGCCTATTACGTGCGCTATGCCTCCGGCACCGGCCGCCAGACAATAGGTCCTTTCCGTGCCTTTGCCGATGCCGCCACTATGCACGAAGCCATGCGGCAGGCACACCCGGAAGCCGAGGTCGTTCTCGGTTCGGCCAACGAATAAACCGGGTTTTCGCACTTTCCGACAGGGCGCCGCAAGGCGCTCTTTTTTTATCCCTTCCGCCCTTCTGTCCGCGCAAAATCTTTCCCTCTTGCCGGAATCCGCTTCCTCGGCTACCTTGACCCTGCCGGGCGGCATTGTCGCCCCGCACAGCCGTTTCCCGGTTCCGTTCGCGTTGTTCCGGAGGAACGGCAGGTGTTTTTTTACGCCCTTTCGCGCAAGCGTTCCGTCTTTGAAAACGGCGGAACGCGAGGCGGCAGGGCGATTCTTTCGGTGTTCCTGCGTTCAGGAGCTCTGGAGCGTTTCAACTTTGAAAAAGGTGAAACGCGAGGCGGCGGCCCCGCGCCGCCCGGCCCAAAGTGAGCGGAAAAACCGCGTTTTTCCGCGAAACGACAGGCCGTATGGTTTGAAATGCGCAGCATTTCAAACTGAAAATGCTCTGGAAGAGGAGACGAGGTCGTCATGGGGTACATTCTCGCGCTGCTTTCGTCGGCGTCCTTCGGCATGATTCCGTTGTTTTCCCTGCCGCTGCTGCATGCGGGTATGTCGGCGGAATCCGTGCTGTTTTATCGCTTTTTTTTCGCCGCGCTGCTCATGGGCGGTATCGTGCTGGTACGGCGTGACGCCCTTGCCGGGCCCGCGTCCGAGCTGGGGGCGCTGCTGGGTATGAGCGCCCTCTACATGCTGGCCGCTCTGCTCATGATCTGGGGCTTCGCCTACCTGCCCAGCGGCGTTGCCGCCACGCTGCAATTTCTCTATCCCGTGCTTGTGATGCTGATCATGGTGCTGTTCTTCCATGAAAAGCTGCGTCTCAGCGTCGTGTGCGCCATCGTTCTTGCGCTGGGCGGCGTGTTCCTGCTGGGCGGCGGCATGGGGGACAACAAGGCCGTGCAGCCCATGGGTGTGCTGCTGCTCCTGCTCTCCGCCCTGAGCAATTCCCTTTATATCGTAGGCTTGCATGTGGTGAAGCCCCGCCATATGACCGGCCTCGGCGTGACCTTCTGGGTGCTGGCCTTCGGTTCCCTTATCTGTCTTGGCAACGCGCTGGCCATGGGCTCCTTCAGCCTGCCCGCCGACCTGAAGGAACTGGGCATAGCCTTCCTGCTCGCCGCCGTGACCGCCGCTCTGTCAAATCTGACGCTGGTGCTGGCCATTCAGCGCATCGGCTCCACCATGGCGTCCGTGCTCGGCGTCATGGAACCCCCCACCGCCGTCTGCGTGGGTATCCTCGTCTTTGACGAGCCCAGCTCCGCAAGCCTGTGGATCGGCATGTGCCTCATCTGTCTGTCCGTGCTCGTCGTCATGCTCGGACCCCGGCTCGGCAGCCGGCGGGCTAAGAAACAATAGATGGTTGAGGGGGGAAGGGAACCCCCCTGGCTGGCGCGCAAGGGGTGTTTCCTTCCCCCCGGGCCCCCCATCCTTCCCCCAACGCGCTTTATTCAGGAGGATGCGGCGTTACGGGAATATCGTCGCATTTTCTGCGGCGACCGTCCCCCTGCGGCATAAGGAGTTTTTTCCCCTTTAAAAAAGGCAGAAAATACCGTCCAAAAACAGGAAAACACAAAGGCCATTCCTCAACATCGAAGAACGGCCTTGTTACACGTTTTGGGGCGGGAGCACTCACCCCTACGTACGTGGGGAAGACTCTCGCGCCAGAGATGGAGTGCGTTACGGCAGCTCTCACGAACGTGAGGAAAAACAGCTTTCCTGTCTGCGAGCTTTCCGTCTTTCTTTGCAGTCTGGAAAGGCCACCTCTTCCGCCTCTTGTCGTTGATGCAGCGTGTCGCGGGCGCGAAGGCGATCCCGGACGCCCGGAGGGCGGACGG
>CAMBWG010000205.1 GCA_945871415.1 uncultured Desulfovibrio sp. | reverse complement strand
GTAAGCGCAAGCTGCTCGAAAAACAGAAGGAAGGGAAAAAGCGCATGAAGCGCAGGGGCAATGTGGAACTTCCGCAGGAAGCCTTCCTCGCCGCCCTGAAGGTAGGCGACGAATAAGCCCGTCGAATCCTTTTCCAGAGAGGCCGTCTGATGCAACACCGTCTTTCCCGTCCTGCCGCGCCGCTGCCCGTATGGACCCAGAGTCTCGGCTGCCCCAAGAACAGGGTTGATACGGAACATGTGCTCGGTTCGCTGGGTATCCCCGTCAAAAGCGTGGAACATATGGGCCGCGCCCGTCTGGTGCTGATCAATACCTGCGGTTTCATCGCTCCTGCCGTCAGCGAAAGCATACGGGCAATTCTGGACGCCGCCGAACGGCTCTCCGCCTGCAAGCGGAAACCGCTGCTGGCGGTCGCGGGCTGCATGGTCGGACGCTACGGCGTCGAAGAACTGGCCCGGGAACTGCCGGAAGTGGATCTTTGGCTGCCCACGGCGGAGCTGCCGCGCTGGCCCGCCATGCTGGCCCGGGCGCTGGCTCTGCAGGACGTGCCTGCCGTTACGGACGGCTCCTGGCCGGGCCGTCTGCTGTCCACCGGGCCCGCGCATGCCTGGCTGAAGGTGGGCGAAGGCTGCCGCCATGCCTGCGCCTTCTGCACCATACCGTCCATTCGCGGCCCGCTGGCCTCCGCACCGCTGGCGGCCCTGCGCGAAGAAGCCCGTCTCCTGCTGGCGCAGGGCATCCGGGAAATCAATCTGGTGGCGCAGGATCTCACCTCATGGGGCACGGATCTCACTCCCCGGGCGCGTCTGCAGGATTTGCTGGCCGCGCTGCTGCCGCTGGACGGTCTGGCCTGGCTGCGGCTCCTTTATCTGTATCCCAGCGGCGTGACCTCCGATCTGCTGCAATTCATTCAGACGGCCGGGCCGAACCTGCTGCATTATTTTGATATTCCTCTCCAGCACGCGCATCCCGACGTCCTTTCCCGCATGGGACGCCCCTTTGCCGGCGATCCCCGCCGCGTCATTGACAAAGTGCGGGACGCCCTGCCCGACGCCGTGCTGCGTACAACCTTCATTGTGGGCTATCCCGGCGAAACCGAGGAACACTTCGAGGCACTCTGCCGCTTTGTGGAAGAAACGCGCTTTCACCATGTGGGCGTCTTTGCCTATCAGGCCGAAGACGGCACGCCCGCGGCCGCCATGCCCGATCAGGTTCCCGACGACGTCAAGGAGCGCCGCCGGGCAACGCTGATGGAGCTGCAACGCGACATCAGCGAAGAACACCTTGCAGCCGCGGTAGGCAGTCGTCTGCCGGTTCTGGTGGAGCGCCCCCACGACGAATGGCCCGGCCTGCACGTGGGCCGCGTCTGGTTCCAGATGCCCGAAGTGGACGGCATCACCTATGTGAGCGGCCCGGGCGTCACGCCCGGCGCACTTGTGGATTGCGACATAGAAGACAATACGGCCTACGACCTTACGGCCCTGGCCTGAACCGCCTACGATACGATCATGAGCAGCACTGAAGCATGGCAGCCCCATTTCGCGGGACGCCCTACCCCGGATTTGACCCTGAGGCCGCGCCATCTTTCCCTTGTTCTTGACGAAGCCGCGGACGCGGCTCCCGACCGCATGGCCCTGCGCTTCCAGAACATGCGCATGACCTATGCCGAGCTGCGCGAACGCGCCGAACGCTTCGCCGCGGCCCTGCACCGCAGCGGCGTACATCCCGGGGATCGCGTGGCAATCATGCTGCCCAACCTGCCGCAGACCGTTATCGCCTTCTGGGGCGTCATGAAGGCTGGCGCCACGGCTGTCATGACCAACCCCCTGTATCGGGAAACAGAGCTGAAACGCCATTTCCGAGATGCGGGCGTGCGCGTTCTGATTACGCTGGATCTTCTCTGGCAGCATATTGCACCGCTCATGGGGACCCTCGGACTGGATCGCGTTATCGTCACCGATGTCGGCGACGCGCTGCGTCCTCCGCTCCGCTGGCTTTACGCGCTCAAGCAGTGGCGCACCGCCGACAAACCCTCCATCCCCTGGAGCGATCGTATTGTACACTGGCGTGATTTCTGCACCTGTAAGGAGCGCTATCGTCCCGCGGCAGGCAATCCGCATGCGGAAATTGCCCTGCTGCAATATACCGGCGGCACAACAGGCGAACCCAAGGGAGCCATGCTGACCCATGCGGGACTGACGGCCCAGCTGACGCAGCTGCTGTCCATTCTCGGCATCAGGGACGACGACGCTCACACCTTCCTGTCCATTATGCCGTTCTTCCATGTTTTCGGCCTCATGGGCAATATTGTGCTGCCTGCCGCCATGCGGGCGGCCACCATTCCCGTGCCGCGCTATACCCCCGGCGATCTGCTGCGCACCATCAAGCAATGTCGTCCGACCTTCTTCGTCGGCGCGCCTTCCGTCTACATCTCTCTGATGCAGCAAAAGACCATCGCCCAGTATGATCTTACCTGCATCCGTTACTGTATCTCCGGTTCCGCCCCCTTCCCGGCAGAAATGCTGCGCCGCTGGCAGGATCTGACTCATGCCGCCATCACTGAAGGCTACGGACTGACGGAAGCCTCGCCCGTGCTCTGCGCCAATCCGATTTTCGGCACGCAAAAAATCGGCTCCATCGGCGTTCCCCTGCCGCTGACTCAGGTCCGCATTGTCGCCACTGACGATCCGACCCGCGAACTGGGCGACAACGAGTGGGGAGAGCTTGTTGCCAAAGGGCCGCAGCTCATGGCCGGATACTGGAACCGCCCGGATGAAACCGCCGTCACCCTGCGTGACGGCTGGCTGCATACCGGCGACATCGCCTATCGGGACGAAGACGGCTACTATTTCCTCGTGGATCGCAAGAAGGATCTCGTCATTGTCGGCGGCTACAATGTCTACCCGCGCGAAGTCGAAGAAGTTCTTTACGAGCATCCGCACGTGGCCGAAGCCGTGGCCGTCGGGGTCAAGCATCCCACACGCGGCGAAGCCCTGAAGGCCTTCATCGTTCCCAAGGCGGGAGCCATCCTCAGCAAGGCCGATCTCGCGGCGCACTGCCGGGCGCGGCTCGCCAACTATAAAATTCCCAAATTTTTTGAATTCAGGACAGATCTGCCAAAGACCATCATCGGCAAAGTCCTCCGCCGGGCCCTGCGCGATGAAGAAAAAAAGAAATCCGACGACGGGCAGTCCTCCTGATTCTGAAGCATGTCCCCCCGTACCATTTCGGGCAGCTTCACAGCACAGACGGTTTCGGGCACTCATCCGCCCTCATTCCAGCCAAGGAGAATATCATGCTGCATACCACGCACTCCACGCTGAAAATTCTGCTTCTCTTCTTCTGCGCCGCCTTCTTCTCTCTGGTGTCCCCCTCGCTGCCGCTCGCCGCGGAAGATGAGGCTCCCGCCGCCCCCCCCTCCGAAGAGCAGCGTTCCTTTAATGAGCGTCTGCGCGGCCTCTGGGGCGACGCCAAAAGCGCAGGCAGCGAACTGGGCTCCCAGGCCGGAGAAATGTGGGACTCCGCACGCGAATCCTCCTCGGAACTCTGGAACGATGCCCGCAAACAAGGCAATATCTGGGCTGACGAAGCCCGCCGCCGCTGGAACGAAAGCGGCAAGTAGGGTCTATAGCAGGGGGGAAGGGGAACCCTTTGGCTAGCGCGCAAAGGGTGTTCCTTCCCCCCTGGCCCCCCATCCTTTCCCCAGCGCGCTTTTTCAGAGGGAAGGGGCATGCGACAGGCATTTTGCAATGGGCATACGCAGCCAGTAATAGAGTATTTTCAGTTTGAAATACTTTGCATTTCAAACCATACGGCCTGTCGTTTCGCGGGAAAAGCGCGGTTTTTCCGCTCACTTTGGGCCGGGCGGCGTCGTGCCGCCGCCTCGCGTTTCACCTTTTTCAAAGTTGAAACGCCCTAGTGATCTTGTTGGAATTCAAAGCAGCCCGCCGGCTGATGCCGGCGGGCTGCTTCTTTTCCCGACCATTTCATGGCCCCCCGCTTTTCCGGCATGTAATGTGCATTTTGCCATAAAAGGAAAAATCTTCTCTCCAGCAAAAAACGCGGGGGTAACAATGCTCATTTCCACCAGTTCGTTGTCGGGTTCCTGCAGTCCGTTTGCCGCCCCCAACAACGCCAAAGACACATCTGCGGCCCGGGCAGATTTCAAAACGCTTCTGGGTATAACGCCGTCCGAGACGGAGCAGATCCCAGCCTTGAGTCAGGCACAGGCGGATTTCATGACCTATACGCATAACAGTGCAAAAGGCCGCGCTGAATGGAGCTCGCTTGACCTGAAAGACATGTCGCTGGAACAACTCAATATTCAGCTGGAATCCATCACGGAGCAAATCAATTCCCTGCGCGAAGAACTGGCTCTGCTGCATGGTCTGGGACAAAAGGCGTCTGAGTCGGAAAAAGACGCCGGGAGCGAAATAAAACAGCAAATAAAAAATCTTCAAAACGATCTGGAAAAGACACTCAGTCAAATGAGAAAAGTCAGCCAGATTTCCGGGTAAGAATCGCGCCTGCACTAGAGCAATTTCAGTTTAAAACGCTGCGGACAGAAGGAGACTACAATCAAAAGCGGACAAGCATTCTCCTTCTCCCTCTCCTGCCCCTTTCTCCGGGACGTCGGGGGACCGTTGGCAAAGAAAAAGCGACAGCGGCTCCGTTCCGCCTCATCCTCCAGAATAAAGCGCGTTTGGGAGGGGATGGGGGAGTTTGAGGGGGAAGGGGAACCCTTTGTGCGCTAGCCAAAGGGTTCCCCTTCCCCCTCAATCCCAACCCAACCAGAACCACAAAACAAACAGAAAGCCCCTCGCGCGTTGAGCGGCGAGGGGCTTTCGAGCAATCTTTGGC
>CAMBWG010000204.1 GCA_945871415.1 uncultured Desulfovibrio sp. | reverse complement strand
GGCGCTGTGCCGCCGCCTCGCGTTTCACCTTTTTCAAAGTTGAAACGCTCTAAGCATCTTCCTGCGGATCGAAATCAATGACCCGGCCTTGCAGCCAGACATAGAGATCGACATCTTCTCCGGCCTTGGGCTGGTACTCGCCCAGCACCAGTGCCGACGCATAGACCGGCAGCTGCAACGGCGGCCGATCATTGAAGGGGAAGCTCAGACGCAGCATTTTCAGCGGCATTTTTTCCAGCTGCACGTCCTGCACCTCCTCGACGGTGGCACGCATCTGATACTCCCCGAACGCGCGCCCGGGCATAATCATGTGCTTGCCGTTGAGCGGCACCTTGTAGGGCGGCACGTCCAGCCGGGTCTTGCCGGGATGCTCCTGCAGCCAGCGCAGCGCGTAGGCGTCATATTCAGGCCCCTGGGTGATCGTCACATCATCCAGCAGCGCCTTACGCACGCCGAGCGCCAGACCGGCAAGCAGGAAGGTGTGCGTCACGTCGGGCGTCAAATCATTCTTGTCGCGCAGATAGAAGGGATCATAGAACCACATGGGGTTCTTGCCTTCCATCATGGTCACGGCCACGTTGGCCCCGCAACCGGCTTCCCAGGGGTGCACGTCGGCCACGGTCAGATCATTGGGCAGGCCCTCCAGCAGGGGGAAGGCATCGCAGGGCTTGAACTGTCCGCCGCGCTCCTGCGTGCGCATGACCACGGCAGCCCGTACAGGCTGATCCGAAGGCCAGGCCATGACGACATGCTCCTGCTCGCCGATCAGCCACTGCCACGCGGCGCGGGTGCCGCCCTCGGAAATGACCTGCCCGACAACGCTGGGCATGAGCTGCGCGGGATTGCCGCCCAGCACCACGGCCCACTGCTGTCCCAGCGCTTCCGCATGTATGCGATTCCGGCCTTCAAGCAGCGCCCGGGCCTCTTCCTCGCTCAGAACTTCCTTTTCGGCTTCCCGGACGGGAGCCGTGCCTTCGGAAGCAGTCACGCTCTGCTTGCGGGCTGTCTTGTCAGTCTTCTTCGCCATACGATTCCTCCCTAGCGACGCTCGCGGTCACGGCGTTCACGGCCGCCGCGGCCATGCCGATCCCCACGCTCGCTGCGATCCCCGCGCTCACGCTGGGGCCGGGCGGTGTCTTCGGGGCTCCAGGGATGGCCCTGCTCTTCCAGCAGCACGGCCTTACGGCTGGCACGGATGCGATCCCCGTTGATCTCCACGACCTTGACGAGCATGTCTTCACCCACATGGGCCACGTCGCCGGGCTGTTCCACGCGATTCACATCCAGCTGGGACACATGCACCAGCGCTTCCACATTGGGCAGCACTTCCACGATCACGCCGATTTCCAGAATCTTCTTGACCTTGGCCTGATAGTTGCGGCCGATTTCGGGACGCTGATCGTAGTAGCTGATCATTTCGCGGGCCTTTTCCAGAGCATCCGCCGTGGGCGCAAAGATGGACACCCGGCCGGAATCTTCGATGTCCACAGACGCGCCGGTCGCCGTGGTGATGGCCTTGATGTTCTTGCCGCCGGGGCCGATGATCAGACGAATGATGTCGGGATTCACAAAAATCTCGGCATGCTGCGGCGCAAAACGCGAAAGCTCTCTGCGCGGCTCGGCAATGGCCTTGGCCATTTCTCCAAGAATGTGCAGGCGCCCTTCGTGCGCCTGACGCATGGCGGCGCGCATGATGTCCGTGGTCAGACCGGTGATCTTAATATCCATCTGCACGCCGGTCACGCCTTCGGCGGTACCCGCAATCTTGAAGTCCATATCGCCGAGGGCATCTTCGTCACCGAGGATGTCGGTCAGCACGATGAACTTGTCGCCTTCCTTGATCAGGCCCATAGCCACGCCCGCCACGGGAGCCGACACAGGAACGCCGGCATCCATGAGAGACAGAGAACCGCCGCAGACGGCCGCCATGGAAGAAGAACCGTTGGATTCCACGGTTTCCGCCACCACGCGCAGCGTGAAGGGGAAGTCCGTATCCTTGGGCAGCACGGGCCGCAGAGACTTTTCAGCCAGCGCGCCGTGGCCGATTTCACGCCGGGACACGCGCACGGGCTTGACCTCGCCCACGCAGAAGGGCGGGAAGTTGTAATGGAGCATGAAACGCTTGGTCACATCGCCGGACAGACTGTCCACGCGCTGTTCGTCCGTGGAGGAACCCAGCGTGGTCACGACCAGGGACTTGGTTTCCCCGCGGCGGAAAATGGCCGAACCATGCGCGCGCGGCAGAACGCCGGCCTGAATCTGGATGGGACGCACTTCGTTGACCTTGCGGCCGTCAATGCGCGTGCCTTCGTTGACGATACGCGCGCGCACAATCTTCTTTTCCAGATCGCCCAGAATTTCAGCGCTCTCGCGAAGAGCGGCTTCGTCTTCCGCCCAGGCGGGATCGTTCTTGAGGGCGGCCAGGACCTTATCCTTCACCGCCTTGCGGGCATCCTTGCGGGCCAGCTTTTCGGGTACGCGCATGGCGTCTTCAATGCCGGCTTCCAGCGCCAGTTCGCGCACGCGCTCCACCAGCGTGGCGTTTTCCACATGCGGCGTAAATTCCATCTTGGGCTTGCCGGCCAGCTCCCGCAGACGCAGCTGCGCTTCAATCAGGGGCTGAATCTGCTGGCGACCCCATTCGAGGGCGTCGATGATGACGTCTTCGGGCACAAAGAGCGCGTCGCCTTCCACCATGGTCAGGGCGTCGGCGCTGGCGGCAAAGACGATATCCAGATCGCTGTTCTTCTGCTCTTCAAACGAAGGATTGAGCACGAACTGACCGTTCACACGGCCGATGCGTCCGCCGGCCACGGGGCCTTCAAAGGGCAGGGGCGACAGCATCACGGCCGCGGACGCGCCCGTCAGAGCCAGAACATCGGACTCGTTTTCCTGATCCGCGGAAATAACGCTTGCCAGGACCTGAACATCCTCGTTCAGTCCCTTGGGGAACAGGGGACGGATGGGACGGTCGATAAGACGGGAAACCAGCGTTTCACGCTCCGAGGGACGGCCGATTTCGCGGCGGAAGAAACTGCCGGGAATGCGCCCCGCAGCGTACATTTTTTCGGAATACTCCACCGTCAGAGGGAAAAAGCCCTTGTCGAACTCCAGGGGCTGGGAGCAGACCGTCACGAGCACCACCGTGCCGCCGCACTGCACCCAGACCGCGCCGTGCGCCTGATTGGCGAGACGGCCCGTTTCAAAGATGATTTCCTTGCCGCCGACGGTGGCGGTCACGCGGGTGGGAGAAAAAATATCTTGCAACATGTAAATTCCTCATTCGCAATGAAGGGGATTCCGCCCAAAACGGGCAGCGGCACTGCCTGTTTCGTACGGACCCCCCTTCCAGTTGGCACAGCTCGCCGCGCTTTCCGCAACGGCGTCACTCCGGGAAGGCACGCGCCTTTGCCGGAATCCCTGCCGCCGACGGCAATGCGTTCATCGGCGGACACGGCGAAGGGGAGCCGCCGGGCCCCCCTCCGTCTCTGCGGGTCTTACTTGCGCAGGCCCAGCTTTTCAATCAGCGCACGGTAACGCTGAATATCCTTCTTCTTGAGGTAGTTCAGAAGCTTCCGGCGCTGGCCGACCAGCTTGAGCAGGCCGGTGCGGGAGTGGAAGTCCTTCTTGTGCACCTTGAAGTGCCCGGTCAGACCTTCGATGCGGGCGGTCAGCAGGGCCACCTGCACTTCCGGGGAACCGGTATCGCCCTCATGCTTGGCATGAGTGTCAATAATCGTCTTCTTCTGGCTCGCGTCCATCACCACAGCAGTTCTCCTTTACGGATGAAGTTCAGTTCCAAAGCCCCCGCAACACGGCCCAGCGGGGCCCGGCGGCGGTTTCCATACGTTCCGCAAGGGCCAGCGCGTTCCCCTGCTCCAGCAGCAGGGCCCTGTCGCCGTCGGCATGACAGGGAATCGCAACGCCATTGCGTACCCTTGCGGCATCTTCCGCCGTAACGGTCACGCGCGGCCAGTGGGGAAGCGCCTCGGCAATGGGGCGCACGCTCCGTTCCAGCAGCGCGGGTTCTTCCATTACGGCATCCAGACCGCAGGCCATATCCAGGCCGAAGGGGTGGCTGTATTCCCGGATCAGTTCCGTGAGCACGGCTCCGCACCCCAGTCGCGTCCCCAAGCTGTGGGCCAGGGATCGAATATAGGTGCCGGAACTGCAGGCGACCCGGAAACGCACATACGGCAAGGCCATGTCCAGCACTTCCGCATGCGAAATTTCAATGCGCTTGACCTTCTGCGGGGCCTCCCGGCCCGTGCGGGCCAGCTTGTACAGCGGGGTCCCCTGATGCTTGGCTGCGGAATACGGCGGCACAAGCTGATCGGACACCCCCTGCCAGGCGGCGACGGCAGCCCTCACCTGTTCGGAGGTCACCTGTTCCCAGGGAGCCTCGGCAAGGACGTTGCCTTCCCTGTCCCAGGTATCGGTCGTCTGCCCGAGGCGAAACGTCCCGCTGTAGACCTTGCCGCCATCGGCCAGCAGATGCCCCGCGATCTTGGTGGCATTGCCCAGCAGCACCAGCAGCACTCCCGAGGCCATGGGGTCAAGAGTGCCGGCATGCCCGATTTTTTTCTGCCCCAGACGCTTGAGCGCGGAAAGGCAGCGGGCGGACGTCGGCCCCGACGGCTTGTCGAGGACAAGAACGCCGTGCAGTTGCGGCAGCGGGGATTTCTGAGAATGTCGGGGAGAATTGGTCATACGCAAGGTTCACACCATAGCCGCAGATCCCCCGTAAGTCAAAGAGATTTTATCTCCCCACCCGGCGGCGCGCCCGACTCCCGGAAAATATGCCGGTTCCAGCGCATTTTCAGTTTGAAATGCTTCGCATTTCAAACCATACGGCCTGTCGTTTCGCG
>CAMBWG010000203.1 GCA_945871415.1 uncultured Desulfovibrio sp. | reverse complement strand
CAAAGGCCGCGTCATCCCGGCCGGCGAGCAGTTCGGCCAGCACGGCCCCGGCGGTAGGCAGATCGCCCGCGCCGCGTCCGTGGAAGAAGAGGGAACCGGCGGCATTGCCGTCCACGCGCACGGCATTGTAGACACCGCCCACACGCGCCAGCAGCAAAGTATGATGCACCAGCGCGGGGAACACGCCCGCTTCCAGACGATCAACGCCGTCGTCATTGCGTTCGCGCACCTGCGCAATGAGCTTGATGCGGTAGCCGAACTCCCGCGCAAAGCGGATATCCATGGCGGAAAGTCCGCGAATACCGCGCACGGGCATGGCTGTATACGGGTAATGCACGCCATAGGCCAGCCGGATGA
Source organism: uncultured Desulfovibrio sp. (assembly GCA_945871415.1). Lineage (GTDB taxonomy): Bacteria > Desulfobacterota > Desulfovibrionia > Desulfovibrionales > Desulfovibrionaceae > Desulfovibrio. The sequence continues at coordinate 4,519 of CAMBWG010000203.1, read as the reverse complement.
GCAGCGTCAGCTTGTGGGCGGCATCGTGACCGTCAATATCCAGCGTGGGATCGGCTTCGGCGTAGCCCAGTTCCTGAGCCTGCCGCAATGCAACGTCGAAATCGAGACCGTTGGTCGTCATTTCCGACAGAATATAGTTGCTCGTGCCGTTGAGAATCCCCACCAGCGAGGAAATACGGTTGCCCGTAAAGCTTTCCTTCAGGCTTTCCACAATGGGGATGGCCCCGGCGACGCTGGCTTCATAACGGAGAATACGGTTCTTTTCCGCAGCCTTGCGGAAGAGTTCGCCGCCTTCTTCGGCCAGCAGTGCCTTGTTGGCCGTCACAATGTGCTTGCCCTTGTCCAGCGCCGCATTGATGAGCATACGCGGGGCCTCAATCCCCCCCATCAGCTCCACAAGCACATCGATCTCAGGATCGTTGAGCAGAGCTTCGGGCTTGTCCGTCAGCTCGGCGGTTTCGGGCAGGGGTACGGAGCGGCCCTTGCTCAGATTGCGCACAAGCACTTTTTTCACGATGATGTCGCGCCCGGCGCGACGGCGGACGAGATCCGCGTTTTCCGTAAGCAGACGGGCAAGACCGCCGCCAACGGTACCAAAACCGGCCAGAGCAATATACAGAGGTTTATTCGTTTTCGTCGTCATCATGAGGATCGCTGTTTCCGGTAAACAGGCGGCGCATGTTGCGGATGGCCTGCCGTGTACGATGGTCATTTTCAATGAGGGCAAAGCGGACGTGATCGTCACCGTAAGCGCCGAAGCCGAGACCCGGCGACACGGCGACCTGAGCTTCCTGCAGCAGCCACTTGGAGAATTCCACGGAACCCATCTTACGGAACTCTTCCGGAATCTGCGCCCAGACGAACATGGTCGCCTTGGGGCTGGGCACATTCCAGCCGATGCGGCCGAGCCCCTCGATGAGCCAGTCGCGGCGCTGCTTGTAGATATCGCAGATGCGCTGCACATCGTCGTCCGGTCCCTTCAGGGCCACGGTCGCCGCAATCTGGATGGGCTGGAAAATACCGTAGTCCAGATAGCTCTTGATGCGCGCCAGCGAGTGTACAAGCTGCTTGTTGCCGAGGCAGAAGCCCACGCGCCAGCCGGGCATGGAATAGCTCTTGGAGAGCGTGTAGAACTCCACGCCCACATCCTTGGCGCCCTTGGCCTGCAGGAAACTCGGGGCCTTGTAGCCGTCGAAAACCAGATCGGCATAGGCCAGATCATGGATGACCCACAGGTTGTTGTCCTTGGCGAAGTCAACCACCTTTTCAAAGAATTCCAGCGTAGTGACTTCGGTGGTGGGATTGTGGGGATAGCAGAGGAACAGGACCTTCGGACGAGGCCAGGCCTCGCGCGTGGCGGCCGTCAGGTCCTCGAAGAAGTCACGCCCGGGGCCGATGGGCACACTGCGGACATCGGCGCCCGCGATGATGGGCGCATACTTATGAATCGGATAGGTCGGATCGGGCGCCAGCACCACATCGCCGGGGGAAAGCATGGCCAGAGAAAGATGCGCCAGACCTTCCTTGGACCCCATGGTGACGATGGCTTCGCTTTCGGGGTCCAGCGACACGCCGTAAAGACGTTCATAGCGGCGACATACGGCTTCGCGCAGATGGGGAATGCCGCGGGACAGGGAATAGCGGTGGTTGACGGGCTTCTGGGAGGCTTCCACGAGCTTGTCCACGATCTGAGGCGGCGTGGGAATGTCGGGATTACCCATGCTGAAGTCCACCACGTCGATATTCTGCCGACGCAGACGCATTTTCAGCTCGCCGACAACGGCGAAGACATAGGGGGGCAGGCGTTGGATACGGGAAAACTCTTCCATAGCGACATCTCCTGAAGATACAAGGAAGGGAGATTTCCAGAGTGCCATTCGCGCGCCGACTTGTAAAGAAAACTTTGCAAATCTTCAGCCTTGCCGTAAGCTGTGCATCACGGATTCTTTTTTTCACAATCAAAACACTTCAACCGCCCGCTCAAACATGGAAGATCATATTCAATTTGACATTGCCGAACATGCCCTGCTTCTTCTGGATCAACGGCTCCTGCCCAATCGTGAAAGCCATGTCGCCTGCCGCAATGTGGGCGATATCGTCACGGCTCTGAAAACCATGGTCGTTCGCGGCGCGCCCGCCATCGGTGTGACGGCCGCCTGGGGCTGCGTTCTGGCGCTTCAGGATGTACTGACCCGAAAGGACGGCACAGACTGGCGCGCGGCCTTCAATACGGAACTGGATCGCATTGCGGGAGCCCGGCCTACGGCCGTGAATCTGCGCTGGGCCGTGGAACGGATGCGCGCCGTGGCACAGACTTTTCAGGGGTCGGCGGCGGAGCTTCTGCCCCGCCTGGAAAAGGAAGCCCGCACCATCCATCAGGAAGATATTGCCATATGCAAGGCGCTCGGCCGTGCCGGTGCGGACTGCATCCCCGACAACAGCACGGTGCTGACGCATTGCAATGCCGGAGCGCTGGCCACGGCCGGTTACGGAACGGCGCTGGGAGTCATCCGTGCCGCACGGGAACAGGGCAAGAAAGTGCGCGTTATTGCCGATGAAACGCGTCCCTTCCTGCAGGGGGCGCGCCTGACGGCCTGGGAACTGAAGGAAGACGGAATTGAGGTCACGGTTGCCTGCGACAATGCCTGCGCGCTGCTCATGCAGAAAGGCATGGTGGACTGCGTGGTGGTCGGCGCGGACCGCATCGCCGCCAACGGCGACAGCGCCAACAAAATCGGGACCTTCGGCGTAGCCATTCTGGCGCAGCACTTCGGCATCCCGTTTTATATTGCCGCGCCGCTTTCGACCATAGATCTTGCAACGCCCACCGGAGCGGGCATCCCCATTGAGGAACGGCCTTACGACGAAGTCGCCACACTGAACAACCTGCGCATCTGCCCTGAAGATGTGCCCGCCTACAATTTTGCTTTTGATGTCACTCCGGCACACCTCATTACCGGCATCATCACGGAGCAGGGTGTTTTGCGGCAGCCCTACAAAGAAAGCATTGCTACGGCATTTGCAAAAGCAAGCTCCAGATAACTCAAATTCCCGGGTGTGTTTCATATGAAACACACCCCAAACACCACAATGAAAAAGCTCTACATCTACACAGCAACAGCAGAAGCCTACCCTAATGACGGAATAATCCTTCACTGGGAATTATGGGACGCCCCCGAGGGGCACATTTCCCTCCCCGCCATCCTGCAGGAAAAACTCCTGCACATCCGTACAGAGCATGCCCGCTGGGCCTATGAGATGGCCTTTGCCACTGTCAGCGGTCAGAGTGTGGAGACATGGCTGCAATGCGGTGAATCGTTATCGCAATGGTGGTGTTCCCTGCTGTACGAACGTCATCCCAAGATGACGCCCAGCCTCTACCCTGTCTATAAGCTGCGGGCCCTGGAGCTCTGGCTTGCGGAACGAGACATCCATGAGCTGCATCTTGTCGGTGGAGATCCTCGCCTGCGGCAGACTCTGGAACAGTTCTGCCGTATCAGCGGACGCAGCTTTTCCAGTGAAGGGGGCGGCCCCGGCACGTCCTCTTCGCTGGCACGCCGTCTGTACGACGCCTGCCCGCCGCTGTTGCGCAGTCTGCTCCGCTTCGCCCACTGGTGGTGGACCGTGCGCCGCCGTCTGCCCTTTGTCGGCGACGCGCCGCTGAGCGAAATAAGCGGCGTGCCGCGCGGCAGAGGCAACACCGGCGTCATTGCCACCTATTTCCCCAACATCGACATTCCGCAGGCGGAAAAGGGACGTTTCCGTTCCCGCTACTGGGAAAACCTGCATGACGCACTGGCAGAAGAAGGAGCTCCGGGCGTTCGCTGGCTCTTCATCCGTTTTCCCTCGCCGCAGGGAGATCTTGATCAGTGCCTGCGGTGGCGCAACGCCTTCCGTGCTTCGGGCAAGGACGGACTTTCCTTCGATTATGTGGAGGAATTTCTTGCCCCCCGGGATCTGCTTGCCGCATGGAAGCGTCATCGGCGTATTGCACGGGCCGCCCGCAAACTGGAAAACGCCCTGCGCGGCACATTCCGCTTCCGGGGATCGGACATGATTTTCTGGGAGTACATGGCCGCGGACTGGCAGGAAAGCTTTGAAGGCTGGCGCGGTCTTGAACGCTGTCTCCAGCAGCGCGGCATCGCCAACTACATCCGCCGCATCGGCCCCCAGCGCTGGTATACCTTTCCGCTGGAAAACTGCCCGTGGGAACGCATGCTTACGCACGCCGTGCACGCGCTTTCGGACTGCGGGCCAGTCTACGGAGCGCAGCACTCCACCATCCGGCCCACGGACTTCCGCTATTTTGATGATCCGCGCACATTCGAAACACAGACAACGCGGGACTTCCAGCCGGATCGCATTCTGGCCAACGGGCGGAGCGCTCTTGCTCAGTGGCAGGATGCGGGCGTGCCTGCCGATCGTCTGGGAGAAATCGAAGCGCTGCGCTATCTGTATCTGCAACAGATGCCGGTTGCGGATCAGTCGGCAGCGCATCCCCATCTGCTGGCAGTGACGA
>CAMBWG010000202.1 GCA_945871415.1 uncultured Desulfovibrio sp. | reverse complement strand
TCCCCCTCCCCCCGCAAACTCCCGCTCCCTCTCCTCTGTACATAGACCCATGAAAAAGGACAGTGTATTCATGCAACATGATTTGCGTAACTGCACGTTATTTGAGGTAAGCTGGGAAGTATGCAACAAGGTGGGCGGTATTTACACGGTTGTCAGCAGCAAGGCGCTGGAGGCCGTGGCCCATTTTGGGGACAATTATTTTCTTCTGGGCCCGGATCTGGGAGACAATGCGGAGTTTGAGCCTACGGACGAGCCCTGCTGGACGGCGCTTGCGCCCGCGTTGCAGCAGCGGAATCTGAACTGCCGTTTCGGGCGCTGGAATATTCCGGGGCGGCCGAAGGTCATTCTTGTAGGCTTCCGGGATCATTACAATCAGGGGCAACTGCTGTATTCGTTGTGGAATCGTTTTGGCGTGGATTCCATTTCCGGTGGCTGGGACTATGCGGAACCGGTGATGTTCAGCACGGCCTGCGGCGAGGTCATCGAGACGGCGGCGAAGATTCTGCATACGGACGAGGGCGGCCGGGTGCTGGCGCATTTCCACGAATGGATGTGCGGCGGCGGTCTGCTGCATCTCAAGCAGAATGCGCCGGCCATCGGCACGATCTTCACCACGCACGCAACCATGCTGGGGCGCGCCCTGTCCGGCGCGGGCGTGGACATTTACGCCCAGCGCAAACAGATCAATCCCCGGCGCGAGGCGGATGCCCACAACATCACGGCCAAGCATTCGATGGAATCCACGACGGCGCGCGAAGCGGACTGCTTTACCACGGTCAGCCGCATTACGGCCGACGAGGCCGCGTCCTTCCTGGGACGCACGCCCGACGTGGTGACGACCAACGGCATTGATCTGCACCGCATCCCTGATTTCAGCGAGGATCGCAGCCAGCCGCGCCGGGCGCGCGCGCAGCTTCTGGAAGCGGCCGGACGCCTGCTGCGGCGCAACCTGCCCGCGGACACGCGCATCTTCATGATCGGCGGTCGTTACGAGTTCCACAACAAGGGCATCGACATTTTCCTCGATGCGCTGGGACAGGTGAACGAGGCGCTGGCCGAATCGTCCACCCATGTGCTGGCTCTGTGCGCGGTCATGGGCGGCCACAGCGGCCCCAACCCCGACGCCGTGAGCGGCGACCCGGCCCGTATGCCCGGCGACGGCGGGCAGTGGATCACGAGCCACTATGTCTACAATCCGCCGCAGGACCCGATTTTGAATGCCTGCCGCCGCCTGAATCTGGACAACCGGCCGGAAAATCATGTGCAGGTCATCTTTGATCCGGCGCTGCTCAACGGGCAGGACGGCTTCCTCAACATGCCCTATCAGGACGTGCTGAGCGCCTGCGATCTGGGGGTCTTCCCCTCATGGTACGAGCCCTGGGGGTACACGCCGCAGGAGAGCATCGCCTGCGCCGTGCCGACGGTCACCTCCGATCTGGCGGGCTTCGGCCTGTGGGTGCGCGACCGGAAGGAGGCGGCTTCCGGCGTGGAAATCATCAGCCGCGAACAGACCAGCCATGAAAAGAGCGTGGCCGCCCTGCGCGACGTGCTGCTTTCCTATGCCGGTCTGAGCGGCGATGAAATGAACCGCCGCCGCGCCGCGGCCCGCGCCCTCTGCCGTCACTGCACGTGGGAGGACTTCTACCCCAACTACGGACAGGCCTACGACATGGCCCTGACCAAGGCCGCCGAACGCGCCCCCGACAACGGACAGGATCGCAATGCGCTGACCCGCGTGCTGGCGCCGTCCATGTCCACTACGCCCAGCCTGCACTGCTTTACCGTGGCCCCGCGCCTGCCCGAGGCCATCAGCCGTCTGCGCGAGCTGGCCTACAACCTCTGGTGGTGCTGGCATCCTGAATGCCACACGCTCTTTTCCGAGCTGAATCCTGAAGAATGGCAGAAGGGGCATCACAACCCCGTGACGGCCATCGACAAGGCTCCCCGCGCGCGTCTGCGGGCGCTGGCCGCCGATCCGGCCTATATCCGCCTCTACAACACCACGATGGAGGCTTTTGACGCCTACATGAATACGCCTCAGCCCGACTACAGCCCCCTGAGCAGGGAACGGCCGCTGGCGTACTTCTCCACCGAATACGGGCTGACGGAATGCCTGCCCATTTATTCCGGCGGTCTGGGCGTGCTGTCGGGCGATCACCTCAAATCCGCCAGCGACCTTCTGCTGCCGCTGGTCGGCGTCGGTCTGCTGTACAAGAGCGGTTACTTCCGTCAGGCCATCGACAAGAACGGACGTCAGGTGGCCATGTATCCGCAGAACGACTTCAGCCAGCTGCCGCTGGAACGCGTGTTTGACGACAGCGGCGAGCCTATGGAAATCATGATTCAGCTTTCCGGCCGTCGTCTGTTCGCCAATATCTGGCGCGTGCGCATGGGCCGGGTAAGCCTCTATCTGATGGATACCGACACGCCCAAGAATACCGACGACGACCGCCGCATCACCGCCCGCCTCTACGAGGCCGACCGCGACGTGCGCCTGCGGCAGGAAATTCTGCTGGGCTGCGGCGGCGTGCGCATGCTGCGGGAACTGGGCATCAATCCCGCCGCCTATCACATGAACGAAGGGCACTCGGCGTTTCTGGTCTTCGAGCGCCTGCGCGAACTCATGCTCAACCGCGGCCTGTCCTTTGCCGAGGCCGGGGAGGTGGTGCGCGGCAGCACCATCTTCACCACCCACACGCCTGTGGATGCCGGCAACGAGCGTTTCAACGTCGATGCCATGGAAAGCTACTTCAAGCCGCTGACCCAGAGCATCGGCATCGGCTGGAACGATCTCGTACAGCTGGGCCGCTATGCCAAGAGCGAACGCAACGTCTTTGAAATGACGGTGCTGGCGCTCAATTACGCATTCCGCTCCAACGGCGTGAGCGCGCTGCACGGCTACGTTTCGCGCCAGATGTGGCAGGAAGGCTGGCCCGGCGTGCCCGCCGCGGAAATTCCCATCGGTCATGTGACCAACGGCATTCACGTGCCGTCCTATGCCGGCCCGGCCTTCCGCTCCCTGCTCAACCGCACGCTCGGCGAAGGCTGGGAAGAACACATCCTCGACACCGACAACTGGAAAAAGCTCGCCGACGTGCCCGACGACGAGCTCTGGACCGTCAAGCAGCTCCAGAAAAAGCGCCTGCTCGACTACCTCCGCGCACAGCTGCCGCAGGTGGCAAAGACGCTGGGCATCCCCTACGAACGCCAGAAGACCATGAGCGCGCGCCTCACGCCCGCAAGTCTGGTCATCGGCTTTGCCCGCCGTTTCGCCCCCTACAAGCGCGCCAATCTGCTTTTTGCCGATATCAGGCGCCTGTGCCGCATTCTCGACGACGACAAGCGCCCCGTGATCTTCGTCTTCGCGGGCAAGGCGCATCCCGCCGATACGCAGGGCATCGACATCATGCAGGAAGTGCTGCACCGCGCTCTGACGCCGGAGCTGGAAGGCAAGATCTTCTTCATTCCCGACTATGATCTCGCCGTTTCCCGTCTGCTCTCGCAGGGCTGCGACGTCTGGCTCAACACGCCCCGTCGTCCCCGCGAGGCCAGCGGCACCAGCGGCCAGAAGGTCCCGGTCAACGGCGGCCTGAACCTCAGCGTCTCCGACGGCTGGTGGTGCGAGGGCTTCAACGGCCGCAACGGCTGGAACATCGGCGCGCAGGCCGGGCCCGACAACTCGCCGGAGCAGAACGACTACGACGATGCCGAAAGCCTCTACAGTCTGCTCGAAGAAAAGGTGGTTCCCCTCTATTTCGAGCGTGACGCCTTCGACCTGCCGCACGGCTGGCTCGGCATGATGCGCGAATCCATGACCTCGCTCATCTCGCAGTACAGTTCCCACCGCATGCTGACGGACTACATCCGCGACTACTACCAGCCCGCGGCCCGCCGCCACGAAGCTCTGACGGAAAAGAACTTCGCCCTTGCCCGCAAGCTCGCCACCTGGAAGGCCGACGTGGTGCAGCGCTTCGGCAGCCTCAAGATGGAGAACCTCGTCATCAGCGGTCTGGGCAGCGAAGACTGCACCGACGCCGAAAGCATGCACGTCAGCGTGGACGTCCTGCCCGGCGACATGACGGTCAAGGAACTTCTCGTGCAGCTCGTGGTCGGCCCCGGCAACGGCACCAGCTTCATCGGCAAGCCCGACGTGGTGGAACTCACCCTTGAGGACGGCGACGACCTCGCGGGACGCCTCACCTATACCGGCGACTACACGCCCACCCGCAACGGCCGCCATATCTACGGCATCCGCGTCATGCCCGTGACCAACGGCCTCGACGCGCCCATCGACACCCGCCTCGTCCTCTGGGCGTAAGCGGCGGGGGATATTGACGGGGGGAAGGGGAACCCCTTTCGCTGGCGCGCAAAGGGCCCAGCCTTTCCGAAGGAAAGGCGTTCTTGCAGTTCTTCCCCCCGCGCCCCCCATCCCCTCCCCAAACGCGCTTTATTCAGGAGGATACGGCAGCGCGGCAACACGATGTGCTTCCCCCGCACCGCCGTCCCCCGGAAATGCGACAATCCTCCCCAGCACAAAGGCCGCCCCTCGCTTCGAGGGGCGGCCTTTTTCTGTGCCTTGAAACGGCATGGCTCCCCCCACGCACGTGAGGAAGACTCCACCGGTGTCACCAAGCACAGTACATATCAAGGAAACACCCCCACGGACGTGGGGAAGACAGCGTGATTTTATTACGCTTTTTATCTGCGCCTACTATTTTTACCCTTGATTCCGGCACGGCGCAAGCTGCCGGAAACGTCGCCGGTATCCACAGCGGTTCGCCTGCTCAAGGGCAAAACACTCTGCCGCCCGGCAGGGTCACGCCCTCCGCCCCTTGCCGCTGATGCAGCGTGTCGCGGGCGCGAAGGCGATCCCGGACGC
>CAMBWG010000201.1 GCA_945871415.1 uncultured Desulfovibrio sp. | reverse complement strand
CAGGCCCCCCATCCTTCCCCCAACGCGCTTTTTCAGAGGGGACACAGGCCATGCGAACCTTTCAAAGGTTATGAGTGACTTGCGCTTCTATTTATTTGAGATAAATAGAAAATTATCATTAAAAGGAACATGCCATGCTGACAGTCAAAGATCTTGAGGAACTGGAAGAATACATGCGCTCCGGCCAGCTGGAAGCCGATTTTAAGGACGGCTGCGAAAACGACCGTTTCTATCTGCTGGAGCTGCTGGAAAAACTGATGGATGTCGCGGAACTGGCCGACGAAACGGCAACAAAGGTCATCTTCCGCGGCCAGCTGGGCGCGCTTATGGGGCAGCACAAGGCGGAGTGATGCCGTTGCATGTTTTTCTGGGGAACGGGAAACCCCTCATCTCTGCTGTCGATGCCCGTAGCTTCCTTCGTCGCAACGGGCACGGCCTGCGACCGCCATCCCGAGAGAACTACGGGAACGCCCTTCCCTCGCTTCGCTCGCGTTTTACCTTTGAAAAGGTAACACGCGAGACGGCGGCACAGCGCCGCCCGGCCCGAAGTGAACGGAACACCGCGTTTTTTCACGAAACGACAGGCCGTATGGTTTGAAATGCACAGCATTTCAACTGAAAATGCTCTAAAAAAGCGCGCTGGGGAATGGATGGGGGCCGGGGGGAAGGGAAACCCCTCTGCTGGCGCGAGAGGGGTTTCCCTTCCCCCCGGAAAAACACAAAACCCCGCTTAGATTTTTTTCTCCATGACGGCGGCGCGCACGGCGTCGCAGAGGCGGGCGATATCTTCCGCGTGGCTCACATAGGGAGGCATGAGGTAGATCAGCCTGTTGAAAGGCCGAATCCAGACACCGCGCTGAACAAAGAAGGCCTGTAAGGCCGCCATGTTGACGGGCTGCTCCGTCTCGACGACGCCAATGCCGCCGAGCACACGCACATCGGCCACGCCGGGCATGTCCGCACAGGGGGAAAGTCCTGTGCGCAGACTGCTTTCCAGCGCCGCAACCTGCCGCTGCCACGCGCCCCCGGCCAGCAGATCAAGACTGGCCAGCGCCACGGAACAGGCCAGCGGATTGCCCATGAAGGTGGGCCCGTGCATGAACACCTGCCCGCCGTGACAGATGCCCTCGGCAACGCGCTGCGAACACACCGTGGCGGCCAGCGTCATGATGCCGCCGGTCAGCGCCTTGCCGCAACACAGGATATCCGGAGCAACTCCCGCATGCTCCAGCGCAAACATCTTGCCGGTGCGGCCAAAACCCGTGGCGATTTCATCAAAAATGAGCAGGGCGCCATGTTCGCGGCACAACTCCGCCAGCCCGCGCAGATAGGCGGGATGATAGAACCACATGCCGCCCGCTCCCTGCACGACGGGTTCAAGGATGACGGCCGCAATCTCGTGCCCGTGCTCCTCGAAGGCCCGGCGCGCATCATCAAGGCAGGAGGGATCAAAGGACGCGTCGAAACGGCAGGAAGGACGCTCCATAAAGATTTGCTGCGCCAGAACGCCTCTGAACAGCGTATGCATGCCCGTTACGGGATCGCATACCGACATTGCTCCCAGCGTGTCGCCGTGATAGCCGCCGCGAGGCGTCAGAAAACGACTTTTTTCCTTCCTGCCCATGCCCTGCTGATATTGCAGGGCCATCTTAAGGGCAACTTCCACGGCCACGGAACCGGAATCGGCAAAGAAAACACGATCCAGCCCTTCGGGCAGAAGATCCAGAAGGCGCTCGGCCAGCAGCACGGCGGGCTCATGCGTAATACCGCCAAACATGACGTGCGGCATGCGCCCGGCCTGCCGACGCAGGGCCGCCGTCAGCCGGGGATGATTGTAGCCGTGCACGGCGGTCCACCATGAGGACATGCCGTCCACCAGCTCGCGGCCGTCCGCCAGGGCCAGACGATTGCGCCGGCTGCGGGCCATGACGAAGACCGGCAGCGGTTCCGTCGCCGAGGTGTAGGGATGCCACAGGCTCTGCCGATCCCGCTCCTGCATGTCTTCTATCCGCGCGGCGGCTTCTTCCCCGGCACAGGGATCACATGCGCGGCGTACCGTCTCCACCAGAGGCGCGCAGACATCGGCCAGCGCCTGCCATGCCAGCGAGGCTCGCGGCTCGCTGTGCAGATCGGGCTCAAAGGGCAGAAGCACCAGCTGCGCCCCCCGCTCGTCAAGACGACGGCGCAACAGCGCCTCGTTATCCTTCCTGATGGCAAGCGTATCCTCGTCTTCCCGGGCAACGGGCTGCGTATCGGACAAAATCACCCCTGCCAGCGTCAGCCCGCGGGCGGCAACGGCCTCGACGGAAAGCAGCAGATGGTTGATCCCGCCCAGATAGTTGCCGCCTACCAGCAGCACAGGCAGCCCCAGCGATTCCATCAGATCCAGCATGTCCTCGCTGTCATTGAGCGGCACATGCAGGCCGCCCGCCCCTTCCAGCAGCAGGCCCTGCGCGTCTTCGTCCCCTTCCCAGTGGCGCAGCACGGCGGCACGCAGACTTTCCACATCCAGATGAACGCCTTCGCGCCCGGCGGCCAGATGAGGAGAGGCCGGCATAACAAAACGACGGAGTGTGGCCGGGGCAACGGCATTGCCCAGTCCCGCAACAGCCGCCGCATATACGGCCGCATCGCCGCGCGCGTCATCAGGACCGGAAACGCCGGTCTGCACAGGCTTGACCGGCCGCACCCGCACACCAGCTTTGAGGCAGGCCCGCAACAGCGCCGCCAGCGCAACAGTCTTGCCGACATCCGTCCCGGTTCCACTTACAAAAAGCCCGCGCAGGGGACGCCCCCCGGGAGAGGACTGAAACTGCCTGTTCATGGTTGCACCACCTCGAAGCCGGCGTCAGCTATCATACGAAGATCCTGCGCGGCGCCGTTGCCGCAGGTCGTCAGATAATCGCCCGTCATCAACGCATTGGCGCCGGCGCGAAAGATTTCCGCCTGGCGCGCGCCCAGCGTCGTGGGTCTGCCGCCGCAGACACGCAGCGTTGCCTGAGGCAGCAGACAGCGCAAAACAGCGATGATGCGCAGCGCCTCCCCGGCCTCCAGCGGAGGCTGATTGGCCAGCGGCGTTCCCGGATGGGGATAGAGAAAATTAACGGGCACATTGTCGGCATGCAGCGCTGCCAGTTCCAGAGCAAAACGGCAGCGATCCTCCCAGGATTCGCCGAGGCCGAAAATCCCCCCGGTACAGACGGACAGCCCGGCGGAACGCGCCCGTAAAATGGTTGCCCGGCGCTGCTCCCAGGTTTGCGTGGTGCAGATGGCGGCATAACGCGTGGATGCCGTTTCCAGATTATGATGAAAGCGTCGCAGCCCCCAGCCGGCAAGCCGATTCAGTGACGCCTGAGGCAAGCGCCCCAGAGAGCCGCAGACACGGGCGCGTACGTTGTCCGGCAGAGATTGCAGCACCTGCCCCACAACGGCAAGCTCCTCATCCTGCAAGGCTCCGCCGCTGGTGACAATGCCGATATGACATACCGGAAGCTCCGCCAGACGAAGAATGCGTTTCCGCAGATTTTCCGCATCCAGCATGGGAAAAACAGGAATGGCCGTCGTGCTGCGGCGACTCTGAGAACAAAAAGCGCAATCCATGCCGCAGTTGCCGCTGCGGGCGTTGATGATGGCGCACAAACTGATTTGCCTGCCGAAAGCGGCCTCGCGCACGGCATCGGCGCGGCGCAGGAGTTCTTCTTCAGGCAGGCGCGTCAGGGCCAGAGCCTCATCCAGCGTGACGGACGCGGCGACGGAATCCCTTTCCGTCATGAACTTCTCCTTTGCTCCCCGCAGGGAAGCGCTTGCTGTTCGGGCTCTGTTACAACAGGAGCCGCATAGAGTACGTTTTACCATTGAAAAATGGCAAAACGCGAGGCGACGGCATAGCGCCATCCGCCAGAAGTGAGCGGAAAAACCGCGTTTTTCCCGCGAAACAACAGGCCGTATGGTTTGAAATGCTCTAAAAAGAAAGGCAGCCGCGGAAGCGGCTGCCTTTGTTCATACACAATTCATGAGAGAACGTCTATTTTGCCTTGCGACGCTTTTCCCACAAACGCATATCCTTCATCTTGCGGCGACGTTCACGTTGCAGAGACTTGCATACCAGCGGCACATCCTTTTTCAGCCCCCACTTTTCCTTATAGGAGGCCATATCCAGTCCGTGACTGGCAAGATGGCGCTTAGTCAGAATCTTGAAGGTCTTGCCGCATTCGAGGCACGTCACGGATTTTTCCTTGATGGACTTGCGCGCTTCCTCGACAAGCTCCGCGCTGTCGCCATCAAAAGATACTTCCCCTTCGGCCACGGAGCGGATGCTTTGCGCCAGTTTCTGAATGAACGTCGCGATTTCATCTTCGGTCATTACACGCACACCGGCTTGCGCACGCGCAATTTCCAGAGCTTCCTTCAAATAATCGTCCATGGCGGACCTTCCTGTTGGGGTTTTGCGTCCCGTCCCTCCTCAAACTACCTTCCAGGACGCTGCATAGATGCATAGATAGTTTGAATATAACGAAAACACTTTTACCCGTCAACAACAGGAGTCGTGAATTATCTCTTAATCGTCGCGGAAGGTATCGTTATACGACGCAGTACCCCAGAAAGCTTCGTTCATATATTGCCAGAGAATAACGTCGCCAACATAGTGCCTTTCTATGCTTCCGGCATCAATTTGCGGCGTCTGCACGCTGAAGGCCTCTCGCGCCCTCTGTTCGAAGCGACTCACATAATCCGCCCTGCCGTATGGCAACGCCGTGAGCGACACAATGTCATCCGGCAGAACTTCCCGGTACTCCATAACGATCTTTCCCAGATCAAAGTTGCAGCGCTTTGCAAAAGCACGCACTATCCACCGTTTCGGCACTGCATCTTCCTGTTGCAGCGTCTGCGGATTAGTCAGGCGTACAAAGGGAT
>CAMBWG010000200.1 GCA_945871415.1 uncultured Desulfovibrio sp. | reverse complement strand
GCGGAAAGAGCCCGGTTTTTCCGCGAAGCGACAGGCCGGGCGACGCTGTGCCGCCGCCTCGCGCTTCACCTTTTTCAAGGATAAAACGCTTTGAAGTTCCATCGTATGGTGCAAGGCCCAAGGGGAAGCGCCCCTGTCTCCAGGGGCGCTTTTGTCAGGGAGCGGAAGGCGCGGGGCGCGTTAGTCCAGCCTGAGTTCCCTGATAACGTCTTCAATGATATCGGCGATGATGTCGCAGTCTTCCTTGCTGAAGGTCAGCGGCAGGCGCATATCGCACATGGTGGCCAGAACCTTCTTGGTTTTGGGCAGATCCAGCGTGGCCAGACCGGGGAAGTACTGCCAGCTGTCATAGGCGCTGGTGAAGCCGGCCGGCTCCCTGTTGCCGAACCATTTGACCTGCACGCCGCGCTCGTCGCATCTGGCGATGAACGCTTCGATCTGTTCATAGCCGGCTTTGGGAAGGTTCCACTGGATGGAGCTGCCCACGTAGTATTCGCGGGGATCGCGGGAAGGGCAGGTCACGCCGGGAATCTTCAGCAGACGATCCTGCATGTGATGGTACAGGTCGTTCCAGCGGCGGCACTGATTGTCCAGGTTCTTCAGCTGCGGGAGCAGCAGGGCGGCGCGCAGGTTATCCATGCGCGAGCTGAAATTCGGGGTGATTTTCTTGACATGCTCGAAGGCGTCGAGATCCGGGCGCGCGCCATGAGCGCTGTAAAGCATATAGGAACCGGAATAGATGATGGCGCGGGCCATGACGTCCGGATCATTCGTGATGAGGAGGCCGCCTTCGCCGGAGTTCATATGCTTGTAGGTCTGGGTGCTGAAGCAGGCCGCATGACCGAAGGTGCCGCTCTTTTTGCCGTCCCAGGATCCCCCCATGGTGTGGGCGCAGTCTTCCAGAAGGATCAGGTTGTGCTTGCGCACCACTTCCATGACCTTGTCCATATTGGCCATGTGACCGCGCATGTGGGAAAGCAGGAAAAATCTGGCGCCCGTCCGGGTGGCTTTGGCATCCAGATCGTCAAGATCGATGGTATAGTCGTCGGTAATTTCAACCAGCTCAATGTTGGCGCCGGCATTGTCGATGGCGCCGGGCACGGGGGCCAGAGTATAGGCGTTGCACAAAACCGTATCTCCGGCCTTGACGCCCAGGCTCTTCAGCGCGATGTACAGCGCGCTCCCGCAGGAGGCGCAGGCAAGACAGTACCGGGAACCCATGTACTCGGCAAAGGCTGCTTCCAGATCAGCGGCATAGCCCCTTTCACCCTTCATGGTGTTGTAACGATGCAGGCGGCCTGTCTTCAGCACACCAAGGGCCAGTTCGATACCTTCATCAGGAATGGGTTCCTGTAAGGTGAAATCTTTGGTGAACGTCAGCATGATACATCTCCTGAGCTGATTGTGCCGGGGGAGAAACTTCTCCCCCGGCCGCGTCATCCAGAGCTTGTTCAGTTTGAAACGCGTTGTGTTTCAAACCATACGGCCTGTTGCTGCGCGGAAAAACGCCGTTTTTCCGCCCGCGTCCGGCCGGGCGGCGCGCCGCCGCCTCGCGCGTTGCCTTTTTTAAAGGTAACGCGCCCTAGAAACTAGTACTTGGGATGCTCGTAAACGTGGAAGTCCCATTCCTTTTCGGGGAAGAACTTGCGCAGACGCCAGTCGCAGGCGCGGGCGTGGCCTTCCATGCCTTCGACGCGGGACAGGCGGGAAGCCGCGGCGCCGATGACGTCGTTGGCCTTTTCGTCAATGTGCTGATAGGTGCAGATCTTGAGGAACTTGTGCACATTGAGACCGCCGCTGTAGTAGCCGGCCTTCTTGGTGGGCAGGATATGGTTGGTGCCGGAGCACTTGTCGCCATGCGGCACCGTGCTGCCTTCGCCCAGGAACAGGGAACCGTAAGAGTGCAGACGCTTGCACCACCAGTCGAGATCGCGGGCGATGACCTGAACATGCTCGGCGGCGTACTTGTCGCTCCACTGGGCCAGCTCTTCGCGGTCTTCGCAGTAGATCACTTCGCCGTAGTCGTTCCAGGCGGTCAGCGGCACTTCGGGGTTGGGCATGTCGGCGCACAGCTTGGGAATGATTTCCATGACGCGCCGTCCCACTTCCCTGCTGGTGGTGAACAGCCACACGGGGGAGTTGAAGCCATGTTCGGCCTGAGAGACCAGGTCGATGGCCACGGTCTGGGGATCGGCCGTTTCGTCGGCGATGACGGCGGATTCAGTGGGACCGGCAAAAACGTCGATGCCGCACAGACCGGAACCGCTCAGCAGGGCTTTGGCTTCGGCCACGTAGGCGTTGCCGGGGCCGACAAGAATGTTGGCGGGCTTGCCGGTGAACAGACCGTAAGCCATGGTGGTGATGGCCTGCACGCCGCCCATTTCCAGAATGACGTCGGCGCCGGAGATGTGCATGGCGTAGCAGGTGGCGGGGTCGATGTGCTCGCCGCGCGGCGGGGTGGCGGCAATCACGAAGGGCACGCCGGCGGCCTTGGCGGTGGACACGCTCATGATGGCGGAACAGGCATGGGCGAAACGGCCGCCGGGCACATAGCAGCCGGCCACGTCCATGGGCAGGATCTTCTGGCCGAGCACGACGCCGGGAGTCACCTGGGTTTCAAATTCCTGGATGCTGTCGCGCTGAGCTTTGGCGAAAGTCGACACTTGACGATGCGCAAATTCCAGGTCGCGCTTGACGCTTTCAGGAACCATGCTGATGAGCTTCTCGCGCTTTTCGTCGCTCAGGATGAAGTCCTGTTCCCACTTGTCGAATTTGCGGGCCAGAGCGCGGACGGCGTCTTCGCGCCCCTGGCGGATGTCCGCCAGCATCTGCTCCACGGCCTTGCGGGCTTCGGAGCTGTTTTCTTCAGCGGTCTTTTCTGCTTTCTTCAGATATTCCATGGTGAGTCTCCTTAAATAGAAGATGGTGGCTTGTGGTTAGTTCCTGTTGTCAAACAAGAGGGGGCTGTTGCGGTCACCGGTGAGCATGAACTGCATGTCCTTCACGGGGATGGCCTTGAGTTCCGGCAGGCGCATACGGTAGAAGATGACTCCCAGAATGACCCAGAACACCAAGAGATACCATGACTCGATACTGATGGCCGCGGGGGAGAAAGGCAGCATCAGCAGGAAGAAGCTGGTCAGAGAAATGATGCTGCCGGTGATGGTGATGGCTCTGGCCATAGGCATGGTTACCAGCTCAGGGTGCTTTTTGTACAGCTTGTATGCGGTGGCGCAGGTGAAGAAATAGCTGAGAGCGGCTGTCAGGGCACAGGTATCCGTCAGCCATACGAGCACGGGGCGTCCGCACCAGGCGGCGGCGAGCGTAAAGCCGAGGATGAAGATGATGGCGTTGACGGGGGTGCCGTGTTTGGGGTCCAGCTTTTCAAACCAGGCGGGAATGAATTTGCTGCGGCCCATGCTGAACAGGATGCGGCTGGTGGCGATGAAGTAGCCGTTCATGCCGCTGAAGATGCCGGCCATGACGGGGATGGCCAGAATCATGCCGCCGATGCGTCCGAAAGCCATTTCGGCGACGGTGCCGGTAAGCCAGGAGTGCTTGGCCGCCAGCATTTCCGGATAGGGCTGAATGATGGAAACGGCCAGCATGGTGAACGCGTAAAGCAGACCGCCGCAGACGATCGAGAGGATCATGAGCATGGTGGATTTGCCGGTATCGAAGCTGAATTCTTCGGCCGTCTGCGGGATGGTGTCAAAACCCTGATAGAGGAAGGGAGCAAGAGCCAGCACAAGGATGACGCTGACAAAGGGGGAGTTTTCTTCGTTGAAGAAGGGCTCCATATTCTGGACGCTGCTTGTATCGGAGGTCAGAGAGCCCAGCAGAAGGACAAGAACGCCTACGACAAGGGAGAGTGAGAACAGCAGCTGGAGGTTGTTGGCGCAGTGTGCGCCGCGATAATTCATGTAGGCGAAGAAGATGAAGAGCAGGGAAAGGAGCCCTATTTCTCCAATGTAGATTTCCCAGCCGGCGATCGTGTATAAGTAGCCGAAATGTAATGCGCCTGGAGCAAGGAAATTGATCAGAAGGAGGAGTGCGGTACAGTTGATGGCGATAACGCAGGAGTAGCTGAGCGCCAGACCCCAGCCGCAGATGACGGCGGCGATACGGCCCGACCCCATAAAAGCATAGACAAAGGCGCCGCCGGCAACCGGGTAGGCCTTGACCATTATGCCGTAGCACAGCGCTACGATGCACATGGCCAGAACTCCGAGTCCCAGGCCTATAAGCGTGGCGACGGGGCCGGAAAAAGGAAGGAAACGTATGCCAGGCAGGACAAAGCATCCCCAGCCGATAATGGCTCCCACAGCAAGAGCCCAGGCCTGTGCCGGAACAACAGACTTTTTGAGCTGGTGTCGTTGAACTTCGTTGTTATGACCGGTAGATTCCATACTTCCTCCAGGAGAGGGGAGATCCCCAAGTTACACGAAAGTAACAGTCGTATCTTTCATGGTATTGTACAATTTTTAATCTCAGTGTTTGTTGAAGTCAGAGGCGATTCGGGGGGCGGAGCCCCCCGCATCAGGG
Source organism: uncultured Desulfovibrio sp. (assembly GCA_945871415.1). GTDB lineage: Bacteria > Desulfobacterota > Desulfovibrionia > Desulfovibrionales > Desulfovibrionaceae > Desulfovibrio. Next base: position 376 of record CAMBWG010000200.1, on the reverse strand, counting down.
AGAGCAGAGAAGGCGTTATGAGCGCGGTTTAGCGGAAGCAGGGCAGGTAGGCATACAGGGCCGGAGAACCGCCGGTATGCAGGAACAGCACCTTGGAGCCCTTGGTGAAGTAACCCTTGCGGGCCAGGTCGATAAGACCGGACATGGCCTTGCCGGAGTACACGGGGTCAAGCAGGATGCCTTCGGTTTCAGCCATCATCTTGACGGCTTCGACCATGGCGTCCGTGGGCAGGGAGTAGCCGGGGCCCACGTAATCGTCGAAGGCCACAACCTTTTCAGCGGGCACGCGGGCTTCCACGCCCAGAAGCTCCAGCGTCTGGTTGGCCAGGGTGTGGACGGCATTTTCCTGCACGGGCTTGGGACGGTTGACGCCGAT
>CAMBWG010000199.1 GCA_945871415.1 uncultured Desulfovibrio sp. | reverse complement strand
CCCCCCCCCCCCCCCCCCCCCCCCCCCCCCCCCCCCCCCCCCCCCCCCAAGAAAATCGTCCTGCCGCCTTACCGGGGGACGGCGGGCGGAAGGAAAGCGGCGGGGCAGCCGGAAAGCCCGGTCTACCAGAAGAAAAGTTTCAGGAAAGGAGAGGGGGAGTTTGAGGGGGAGAGGGAGAACCCCTTTCCAAAGGGGTTTCCCTCTCCCCCTCAAGAAATCTCTCAGAAACCGTCGCAACGTCACAAGGGGGAGAGATGTCGAGATTGCAGCAGTACCGGCGGCAGATGGGGGCGGCGGGCGTTCGTGTGCCGGGGGCTGTGCGGGTGGCGGCCATGCCGGCGGACACGCGCGGCGCGGAGGCGGTGACGGCCATTGCGGGGGCGGCGCAGCAGATCGGCGGCATACTGGCGCGGGAGCATGTGCGCGAGCAGCAGACGCGCATGGAAGAGAGGCTGCTTGCGGCGCGCAGGGAGTTTTCGGAATGGCAGGCGGCGTATGTGCAGGAGCGGCAGGGGGGCAACGCGCTGGAGGCCGGGCGGGATTTCCGGGACAAGTTTGCGGAGATTGCGGAGCGGCAGTTGCAGGACTTCGGCGGCGCGTCCGGCGAGGTTTTCCGGCAGCAGCTCGGCGGGCGGCTGGCGGCGGAAGGGCTGCGGGCGGCGGAGCAGGGAACGGCCTATGCGGCGCGGGAGCGGGCGCGCTGGGAAAACAGCGTGCTGGAAGGGCAGAAGGCGCAGCTTCTGGCGGATGCGGAAAGCGACCCCGGCAACGGCGCGTGGCTTGATTATCAGCTTGCGGAATACGGCAGGGCGCTGGAGGCGCGGGGGCTGGATGCAACGGCGGCCATGCTGGAGCTTGCCGGCGCGGTACAGCTCCGGCGCGGCCTTTCGTGGGTGCAGCGCGGGGACGTGGCGGCGGCGGAGGCGCTGTTGCAGGGCTGGAAGTCCGGCCCCATGCAGCCCTGGGACATTTCCGCGCGCTACGAGAGCGGCGCGGAAGGCAGCGCGGCCATAGGCTACGACGGCACGGGCGGCACGTCCTACGGGAAATTTCAGCTTTCCAGCAGAAAGGGGAGTCTGGACGGCTTTTTGCGCTTCCTTGACGGCAGGGGCGGCGAAGCCGCGGCAGTGGCGCAGCGCCTGCGTGCGGCCGGGCCCGCGGATACCGGCGGCAGGTCCGGAGCCATGCCGGAGGCGTGGAAGCAGGCGGCGCAGACGCCCGGCTTTGCGAACGGGAGTTCGCCCAGCGGGAATTTTTTGATCCTGCCGTGCGTTCCCTGCCTGCCGGAGCTGCGGAGGCCGTGCGGCAGTCTCCGGCCTTGCAGCAGATGGTCTGGAGTACGGCGGTACAGCACGGGGCCGGTGGCGCGGCGGGCATTTTCAGGAAGGCATGGCGCGACGGCATGACGGATGCCGACTTTGTACGCGCCGCCTATGACGAGCGTGCCACGCGCTTTGGCTCTTCCACGCCGGAGGTGCGGGCCTCGGTGCAGCGCCGCCTGCGGCGCGAGGCCGACGATATTCTGGGCGGCCTTTCCGGGACGGGCGGCGTCAACGGCATGTCTTTACAGGCCGCAATGCAGCTTGAAGGAGCCATTGACCGGGAACGGTCGCGGCAGGAGCGGGAGGCGGCGCAGCAGCGGCAGGATGAAGCCGTGACGCTTGCGCAGGATATTACGTCGCAGTTTTCAGGCCTGACGCAGGAGGAGCGCGAGGCCGTCATGCTGGAGCGGGCGGGGGCCATCGAAGACAGGGAAACGCGCAGCGCCGTCCTGCATCTGGTTTCGGAGAATCTGCGTTTTCTGACAGCGAGGGAAAAGGCCGATACGGCGCTTCGTGCCGGCGATTTTGCCGCGCAGGTAAAAGAACAGAACCTTGACCCCCTGACAGCCATGAAAATGCTGAAAGACTTCGGCCTCTCGGGAGAAGCCGCCGGGGCCGCAATGGACAGAGCCTTCGGAAAGATTGAGGAAAACCCGGCGAACCGCGCCGCTCTTGACGAGCTGCGCATACAGATTGACCGGGGCGCAGTGCAGAGCAGGCAGGAGATCGAGGCCGCGGGCTTTAACGGTCGCATGACCGACGCGCAAATAAACGCCGCTCTCGCCTACTATGAGCAGGGCGGCAAGCTCAAGGGCGCTTCTCTGTCTTCGGTGGGCAGGCTGTACAGGCAGGTAACGGGAAAAAGCAGGATGCCGGAAGGCTTCTACGATGCCGTCACCGCGTTTCTGCCTGACGGGAAAGTGCCGACGACGCAGACGCTTGAAAATGTGATCGCCAATCTGGAAATGGACGGCCGCGTTTCCGGGAACGTGGCCGGAGATACGCTTTTTGAGGCCGTTCAGGACAGGCGGTATTCCGGCTGGCTGCCGAACCTCACAGGCGCAGAGCGGGAGGAAATAGCGCGGAAGCTGCGGGAGAAAGGACTGCCCGTCACCGATCAGGCTATGAAGGTATACAAGAAAATGATCATCATGGGCCTGCCCATGCCGAAGGGAGATAAGGAATAATGTCTGATGTTCTGGATATGTCCTCTGGTGGAAACCGCGTGCGCGCGGCGCTCATGTCCGCCGACGGCCTGACTTTGCGGCAGGTGGGGGAAAACTCGGCTTTGAGCAGGCTTCTTGATCTTCCGGGCGGCGTGGTTGCCGCGGCCCCTGACCGGGCGCGGCAGGAAATGGCGTATCAGCGGATAAGCGAAGATGAACTGTTCGCGCGCTGGGCGGAAAAGAGCAAAGAGAACGCGGCGCTTGCCCGCGACGATACCGACGGCCTGCTGGGCGCGTTCCGGGCCGTGGAAAATTTCGGCAACCGGCTCATGCACTGGGCCGTTTTCGAGTCTGCGGGCGTCGCTAAGAATGTGGGGCGTCAGCTTGTCCACAGCGCGGCGGACTTCAACCGGGAACTTGCCGGCGCTGCTCAAAGCGTTTCGGAGAATATTTTCGGCCCGGACAGCGCCCCGTCGCGCTACTTCAAAGGGGTGCAGGAGTGGATCAAGTGGGCGCGCCCTGAAGAAGTCAAGGCCGAAACCTGGCTGGGACAGCTCGGCTATGATTTTGTGAGAACCATTCCCCGGCAGGCCGGGAACATAGTCGCGGCTATGACGAACCCTGCCGCGGCCCTCTCGCTGATGGGCGTGCAAATCATGGGCGGCAGCTATGCCAACCTGCGCGATCAAAACGTGTCGCCGGGGCGCGCACTTGTTTCCAGTCTGACCAATACCGTCGCGCAGGCTCCTCTGGAAAAGCTCGCCCTTGACCGCTTTATGTCCATTTTCCGCTCCTCTTCCTTCCTGGACACCATCGGGCGCACGCTGGGCTCTGCGGGGACGGAGTTTGTGACGGAGTACCTGCAAAAATGGCCGGAGGCCGTGACGGAACTCTGGGCTCTGGCGGAAAAGGAAAGCCCCGACGCCGTAGAGCAGATCAGGTGGTTCGGGGAACGCCTGTTTGACGCCGAAACACTGGCGCGGGCGAATCGCGAAGGGCTGTATGAGGGCCTGATCGGCGCAATGTGGGGTGGCTTTGGCGGCGGCGTTCGCTCGCTGGCTGTCCGCAACATTGAGCGGCAGAAGGCGGCGGACTTTGCCCGGCAGAATGTGGAGCTTCACGCCGCCGTCGAGGCGGCGCAGACAAAGCAGGTCGCTCCCGAGTACATGGAAGACGCGCTTGCCGGCGCCTCGGACGTGCTGGCGCAATCGGTGTACATCCCGGCGCAGGCGGCGCTGGATATGGCTGCGCAGGGGCAGGATATTCTTACGCCGCTGGGTTTCAGCGCGGAACAGATACAGCAGGCGCTGGCAAGCGGGGCCGATCTGGAGGTGCCGCTGGCGACGCTGCAATCCCGTCTTGATTCCGCCGGTATGGAATCTGTGGCGCAGATTATGCGGCAGACTGCCGACGCTCCCAACGCCCTTGAAGCGGCGCAGGTGGACGGCGCGGCGCAGGCCGTGGCCGTGGTGGAAGATGCCCGCAGGCGTCAGCGTCAGCTCGACGTGGTGAGGCAGGAAGAGGCGCGGCTGGTTTCGGAGATGCTGCCGCTGGTGGGTAACCGCGAGGCGGCGGAGCAGTATGCAACGCTGTTCCGGGCGCAGGCTGCGGCCTTTGAAACTGCCTACGGCCTTGACGCCGCGGAGAGCCTGCGGCGCGTGCGCGTGGAGCGGGGAGAGGGAGCGCAGGGGGGTGAAAAACGTGAGCTCTGGCAGCTGAACGAGGGCGTGGATCTGGATGCTCTTGTGCCTGTCGTCGCCATAGAGCCGCGTCTTGGAAACCAGAATCCCAAAGTGCTGCGAAAGCGCTTTCCGAAAGATATTCAGGAGAACGTGCTTGAAGAATTCAACATAAAGGGCGTTGTCAACGCCGATACCGGCAAGCGCATCGGCATGAGCAAGTCTGACTTTCATGAACACATGAAGTTCAGCGATGAGGACGCCATAGATGGACTTGCCCAGCTGGAAGCCGTGGCGGCCCTGCCGGATTTGATGCGGAATGCAAAGCTGGTGGAAAGCTATGATGACAAGAAGAATAATCCGAGCATAAAAAAAATGCACCGCTTTCAGGCGGCGCTGCGCATAGGAACGAAGGATTATTCCGTTAAGCTGACGGTCAAGGAGTTCCATGACGGAACCTTGGTGTTTTCCAAAGACAATCCGCTCAAGCTCTATCACCACAGGCTGGAAAAGGAAATGCCCGCTGGTAACTCCGAAACCCTCCGGTCTCCCGGTGTCAATCGGCCCTCAGCGAGCATTTCTGAATATTCATTACGCGCCCTTCTTGAAGATGTCAAGGACAGCGAGGGACAATTCTTTTTGCCGCCTGCTGCCGATGTCAACGCTCCCGCGCCCTTTGCCGCCAGCCCGGATACGTTTCTTTCGGAAGACGACGCCGCGCCGCGCCATGACGCCGCGGAGAGCCTGCGGCGCGTGCGCGTGGAGCGGGGAGAGGGAGCGCAG
>CAMBWG010000198.1 GCA_945871415.1 uncultured Desulfovibrio sp. | reverse complement strand
CCCCCCCCCCCCCCCCCCCCCCCCCCCCCCCCCCCCCCCCCCCCCCCAGAACATCATTTTACACGCTGACGGGCGTTTTCCTGCTGTTGCAGACGGCGGATGCCCTTGTTGCCGATATCGGAGCGATGGAAGCTGTCGGGCATGCGGATTTTGTCAACAGCCTTGTAGGCTTTGGACTGGGCTTCCGCAAGCGTCTTGCCGAGGGCCGTCACGCAGAGAACGCGGCCGCCGTTGGCCTTGCAGACGCCGTTTTCAATGACCGTGCCGCTGTGGAAGACCTTGGCTCCGTCGGCTTCGGCTTCGTCCAGTCCCTCAATGGGCATGCCCTTGGGATAGGACTGGGGATAGCCCCTGGCGCAGACGACGACGCCGAGGGCGCTCTCGGGCTTCTGGCGCACAGGCACGGCGGACAGATCGCCGGCAAGAGCGGCCTGCATGATGTCCACCAGATCGCCGTCAAGGCGCATCAGCAGCGGCTGGCATTCGGGATCACCGAAACGGGTATTGTACTCCAGCACCCTGGGGCCGTCGGCCGTCATCATCAGACCGGCATAGAGCACGCCGACAAAGGGATGCCCGTCTTTGGCGAGCTCGCGCAGAATGGGGCGCGCCACAAGATCGGCCATGCGCTCGGCGTCCTCGTCGGGCAGAATGGGAGCGGGGCTGTACGCGCCCATGCCGCCGGTATTGGGTCCCTTGTCGCCGTCGTAAACAGCCTTGTGATCCTGTGCGGAAGGCAGTGGCACGGCGCGCAGACCGTCGCAGAGGCAGAGGAAGGATGCTTCCTCGCCGATAAGACATTCCTCGATGACGACGCGGGAACCGGCAGCGCCGAAGGCCTTGCGCCCCATGATGTCGTCAAGGGCGGCAAGGGCTTCTTCTGTGGTCTGCGCCACGACGACGCCCTTGCCCGCGGCCAGACCGTCGGCCTTGACGACCAGAGGCGCACCGACGTTCCGCACATGGGCGCGGGCTGCATCGATGTCTTCAAAGACGGCGCATGCCGCGGTGGGAACGCCCGCCCGCTGCATGATATCTTTGGCAAAGGCCTTGCTGCCTTCAAGCCGGGCGCAGTAGCCGTCCGGCCCGAAGCAGGGGATGCCCGCTTCCTTCATGGCATCGGTGATGCCGAGGGTCAGCGCCAGTTCCGGGCCGGGAACCACAAGGCCGATTTCTTCGCGGCGGGCGAAGGTGACGAGCCCGGCGATATCGTCGGCGCGGATGTCGATATTGACGGCGCCTTCCCGCGCCGTGCCGCCGTTGCCGGGCGCGGCGTAGACTTCGTCCACGAGGGGGCTTTGCTTCAGTTTCCAAACAAGGGCGTGCTCACGTCCGCCGGAACCGATGACCAGAACGCGCATACAGCCTCCATGAGGAGCGCGGAATTTTCCACGCGGCTAAAGGGGAAACGGCGTCATGCCGGAAACGGGCGACGACAGGAAAAGATTCGCCGCCGTGGCAATCTTTGTAAAGGCATCTCAGGATGTTGAAAAGCCCCTCGTTACCGTCTTGCCCGCTTTCGGGGGACGGTTGCCGCGAGGGGAGCGAGGACGTACCCGCGACGCTGCATCTTTTAAAATAGAGCAAATTCAGTTTGCAATGCTTCGCATTTCAAACCATACGGCCTGTCGTTTCACGGAAAAAGCGTGGTTTTTCCGCTCACTTTGGGCCGGGCGGCTCTGTGCCGCCGCCTCGCGTTTCCCCTTTTTCAAAGGTGAAACGCTCTGAAGCGCGCTGGGGAGGGGAGTGGGTATGGGGGAGGGGAAGCCCTCTTGCGTCAGCAGAGGGCTTCCCCTCCCCCATAAAGTATCTGGACAGATTCTAGTTGGGGTTGACTTCGAAGTCGCTCAGATCTGCCGGGGTATTGGGATCGGTCCTGGACACGTCCAGAGGATAGGCGGTGATCATGCTCTGGCGGCTGCCGATGCCCAGATCGGAAGAGGTGTTGATGCCCACCACCAGATCGAGCACGCCGTCGTTGTTGACGTCGGCCAGATCGATTTCGGCCACGGAACCGCGGATGCGGCGGGTCTTCCACTTGAGGCCGAGGCCCACGCCGTCCCAGTAGAGCGCATGGATTTCACCCTGCGGGAAGTAGCGGTAGCGGTCAAAGAGCTGGGCCGCCGTGGAAACGGGCTTGTTGATGAGCAGCGTGTACTCGCCGGTATGGCCGATGTCGGCCGCAATAAGGCGCATGGGCGCAAAGAACTTGCTGGGGAGCTGGTAGGTCTTGTTCACGCCGAGGCCGGGCATGCTCTTGTAGAAGTCCATGCCCGTGGAGGAGCCGGAATAGCGCTCCATGGTCGTATGAATCAGGCTCTGGCCGACGCCCTGAAAGACCTTCAGCTTTTCGTCTTCGGTCAGCATGATGAGCTGTTCGCTGGGATTGCTGCGGCTTGCGGGCATCCAGACGCAGTTGAAGACCGTGGCGCCGGCGGGCAGGGAGATACGTCCACCGAGTTCATAGGAGTTGCCCTGCCTGACCATGATATGGACGCCGGGGGCAAAGAGCTTGACGGAGTCCCAGCGCTGGCCCACAAGCGTGGGGGCATAGCTGGGAGGCAGGCGCATAACGCTGGCGAAGTAGGGCACGCGCTCGGCGACTTCCTTGAACTTATTGCCCTTGAAGCTGAAAAAGTAGGTGTAGGGGCGGTTGTTGTTGGGATCGAAGGTGGCGACGACCAGATCGTCCGCGCGGTCGCGGTTCAGGTCAATGGCCCGCATGGAATAGGTGTCGTTGGAGCTGGGCAGACGCATCTGTCCGAGGGGCTGCAAGCCGTTGCGATCATTCCACGTGAACATCATGAGTTCATGATCGGTGAGGACGGCCACTTCGTTTCTGCCGTCGCCGTTGAAATCGCCCACGGCCATGTCCACCATCTTTTCCTTGATGCGCTGCGTGCGCAGACGGGAGCCGTCGGACTCGCTGGCGCCCTGATAGCGGAACTGCGGGTTCAGGTAGGTACGGGACTGCTGATTGCCCGTTTCGTTCATGATGATGTCGCTGCTGCGCGCGGCAGCGCGGGATGTGCCGCCGCCGATGCCCATCACCTCGGAGGCCAGGGCGTTGCTGAGGCTGGAGATGGTGCCGGTAAGGACGCTCACCTGTCCGGACTGGCTCTTGCTCCAGGTCTTGCCGGCTTTGTCCACGCTGTTGAGAGTTACGGTGCATTCCGTGCCGGTAACGGCGATGGTGCCCCAGATGGCGTAATCCGCGCCGCCCAGCAGGCCGCGGGCCTGGGCGGAGGATGTGGCCGTGGTGGAGCCTACGCGCCCTTCCGTCTGGCCGGGACGGGTCAGTTTGGCTTGCAGGGTCGCAGGCAGGGCCTTGCCGAGATAGGCGTAGCTCTGCGGCGCGTTTACCTGAAACGGCAGCACCACAAAGCTTTTGGCCGCGAGGGCGGCGTTGGCCTGCAATGCCAGAAGCAGCATGAGGCATACCGCAACGGTCAGTCGCATTGTTACTTTCATACTCGATATTCTCCTTGGTTCGTCCCTGCCGCGTGTCGGAGAGGGGCGCTTTCGCACTATAGCGACACTTCCCGGCTCGCGCAACTTTCAAAGGCTTGCGACCCGTCGCGCTTGCGGCTATGCACAAGACATGAAAAGCGAAAACAGCCCTTCTTCCACCGCTCCCGCGGGGCGGTCGTTTCGTCTGGTCTGCCCGGCCTGTCGTATTCCGCAGGTAGAGGAACTTCTGCGCGTGCAGGGGTACGAGTTTGAACCGGAACCCTTTTCGCCCTGGTGCCGGCGTCTGCTTGTGGAGCCGCGCCCCCTGGGGGCTTCGCTGGCCGCCTTTTTCGGCTATATCTACATTCAGGATCGGTCATCCATGCTGCCGCCGCTGGCGCTTGCGCCCGCGGAGGGCGCGGCCGTGCTGGACATGTGCGCCAGCCCCGGCAGCAAGACGGGCTTTCTTGCCCAGCTTGTGGGGCCCGGGGGCTTCGTGCTGGGCAACGAGCCTTCCCGCGCGCGTCTGGCCACGCTGCGTGCCAATCTGCACGCCTGTAACTGGCCGCATGCCGCGACCTGCTCCTATGAAGGGCAGGCGCTGCCGCTGACACCGGGAAGCTGGGACTGGATTCTGCTGGATCCGCCCTGTTCCGGCTGGGGGACCGTGGAAAAGAATCCGCAGGTACTGACCCTCTGGCAGGGGGACAAGGTGAAGACGCTGGTGGGACTGCAACAGATGCTGCTGGCGCATGCCGCGCGCCTGCTGCGTCCCGGCGGACGGCTGGTCTATTCCACCTGCACCACCAACGACGAAGAAAATGAAGCGCAGGTGCGCTATGCCGAGGAGGTGCTGGGGCTGCGCCGCCTGCCGCTGTCGCCCTTTGACGGTTTCGTGTGGGAAAACCGTCCCGGCGGCGAGGGAACTTTGCGGGTGGACGGGGAAAAGTCCGGAGCGCAGGGCTTTTATGTGGCGCTGTTTACCCGGGACGCTTCCCGTTCCGATGCTTATGACGAGACTGCGGAGGACGGGGCGCGTGCCGCTGCCGACTGGCGCGCCTCGGGACGCCCCTTTGCCCGCGAGCGCCTGCGCGGGCCCTGCTTTGATCCTGATCTTCTGCCGCCCGGCGATGTGATGCTCTTCGGGGATCAGCTGCGCCTTGTGCCGCCGCAGGCGGATGTTATTCCCGCTGCCTGTCGCTGGCAGGGGGGGCTGCTCGGCCGGATCGGCAAGCGCGGTTTTGTGCCTGCCCCGAGACTGCGCCTGTACCTGCCCGGCGCGGCGGGGGATGTCCCGCCCGGTGACGCCGCGCTTGTGCTGGAGAATACGGATGATATTACGGCCCTGCTCAACGGGCAGAGTCGCCGCACCGGCCTTGCGGGAACGGAAGCGGCCCTGTGGTGGCGCAATTTGCCTTTGGGGCGGGTTGCGCTCAAGCAGGGACGCGTGCTGGCCGCGTTCGGGTAGGGCCTGTTGCCACATGTGCAGCTTGTTTGGGGGAAGGAAAACACC
>CAMBWG010000197.1 GCA_945871415.1 uncultured Desulfovibrio sp. | reverse complement strand
TGATTCTCCCCGATAAGCTAGATGGTGTAGGCGCCGAGACGGTTGAAGCCCAGTTCGTTGGTGGCGGCCATAATGGCCTGAAGTTCCACTTCCAGCGAGCCGTCGGGCTTGAGCGAGCCGAAGAAGCCGCCCGCAATGACGTCGGCCTGACCGATATCGCCTATGACCTTCTGCATGGGCGGCAGCAGGATGGTGGCGTTGGCATTGCCGCCGGTCACGCAGGCGTCGCCTTCCACGCAGGAGTCGGCCAGCGACTGGCTCGCGCCGTTGGCTCCGGCGAATTCGTCCGTCACCAGCACGGTACGGATGCCCGCCTTTTCAGCCTTCACGCAGTTGAGCACGAGGTCGGCATCGGGGTTGCCGAAACCTTCTTCGGAAATGACCACGGCATCCACGCCGAGCATGGAGGCCAGCTTGACGGCGTAGGAGGACGAACGCTGCTTGTCGGCCAGCGTCACGTTTTCATTGGTGATGACGACGCCGACGAAGTTCAGATCCTTGCCGTGACGGTCGTAGAGCGCCCGGATGATGGGGTTGTTCAGATGCACATAGGTGTTGTTCTTGTCGCAGGCGGACACGCAGTTGCCGGAGATGATGGCGCCGTCCATGATTTCCGTGGGGGAAATGAGGGTGGGCAGGATGCGCTTGGCGTCCACGCCGTAGACCCACGTGTCGTGCAGCAGGCCCTGCGACTGCAACATGTAGATATAGGCCACCCTGGGCAGCGCGCCGTGCGCGCCGAGTCCTTCGCGCAGGGAGGGCGCTTCGTAGCTTTCCACGGTATCGGCCGCATGATCCTTGCAGTGCGCGGCCAGATAATGCGCGGCCTTGAGACCGGCAATGCGGCAGGCATGTTCGGCTTCGTGCAGCTTCACATCCTCGCGCGGGTGCAGCACCACGGCAAGATTGCAGGTGCGGGAAAAGGGCGTGTAGTCCGCGCCGGGACCGGACATGTCCACAATGCCTTCCTGCGCGGCCACAAGACGGCCGGTTGTCAGCACGCACATGCCTTCCAGCACCAGCGTCTTACCCTCGCCGACGGTTTCCACGGGGCCGATGAAACCGGGGAAGACCTCACCGGGGCCTTCCAGCTTGCAGCGCGGCTCGATGGCGTCCTTGACGGGCATGATACGCACGCTGTCGCCGGGATGGGCGATGTCCAGTTCCACATCGGCAAGATGGGAATCTTCCAGCAGCAGGGCGCGCAGCTCTTCCGCATTGATGGTGAGGCAGCTTCCCTCAAGGCCGGTGGACGGCCCGAAACGAAGTTGCGAGACGTGTATCTTGTGCAGTTCAAGCTTCACGACTGGCCTCCTTGCACGGCTCCATGCCGTGCGTTCTATGGGGTAGTGACGAGTTCCGCCGCGGGCTGAATGTCGCAGACATCCAGCGTATGCCGCAGCAGTTCATGATCAAGAAGGGAACAGGACTGGCGCAGAGCCGGCGGAACCTCCGCCGGGCGGAGACCGGGGGCGGCCTCATAGACGGCCGCGGCCTCTTCCACAAGACGCAGGGAATCGCCGTCCACTTCGGGGCGGGCCGAAGGACGGGCGGGAGATGCGAGCAGAAGGGAGCGGTAGGGCTGCTGGCGCGGGCGGAAATTGCCGTAGAGCGGATGGTGCAGCAGACGCCAGCCGTAATGAACGAGATCGCGCCCGGCAGTCAGGACCAGAACAGCCGCCGCGTCAGTAAGGAAGCAGGAGAAATCGGAGGAAGAAAGGGACGCCCGCACGCCGTGCGAACGAAGCTCTGACCAGGGATGTCACAGATTCCCCGGCGCGTAGAGCTGCATACGTGGATTGTTGGTCAGCAGGACAAACGCCATGATCGGCCCCCGTGCTGTTTGCATCTGTCATCGGCAGGGGCCAATTTCAGAGTGCGTCCGACCATGTTCCCTTGTGCCTGAGAGATTCGGTTTCCCTTTCCCCTTCGGCGGCGCCTGCGGCGCGCTCTCACATGGTCGTCATCCGCGTGTCTCTTTTTTGAAAAGATGGCCTTTTGTGATTTTTTTGTCAATACTTTTGCGACTGCCGACGCCTGTTTTTTTTCGTTTTTCACGCCGCCTTCTCTAAAGGGCTGCTTTTCTTATAAAACAAAATATTTCAAAATAATTCAACTAATTACAAAATTAATCAGTTTTTCAAAAAGTAAACAGCGCAAAGCTAACCCCGCAAAAAGCCTTGAAATATGACTCTTAAAGCCATGACTTCGCTGCTGCTTGAAAAATTTTTCACAATATAAAAATGCTCAGGATATGGAAAGACCGTCCACACAACGGCATTTCCTTTGTGCAAAAAAACAGCAAAGTCCTGCCGGCTGCGCTGTAGCGGGTACGACATTTCACCTGCATTCCCTGCGCTCATGAAAAAAGAAAGACGCCCAATATACCCCTTGGGGTATATTGACAGCATACCCTAAGGGGTATAGAGCAAAAAACAACGACGATCTCCCCGGAGACTGACGAAACCACGAAAGGAGACGGCTATGAAATTTCTGACATCGCTGCGCGAATGGTACGAGGAGGACAAACGACAGGCGCTGACGTTCGGCATCGCGGCGCTGGCGCTGGCACTGAGCTTTTTCGACATCCGCTTCCTGCGACTCGATCCCGCATGGCTCACCGTGCTGCTGTGCGGCGTTCCCATTGTGCGCGGCGCTGCGGAAGGCCTCTGGCATGAGTTCGATATCAAGGCGGATGTGCTGGTATCGCTGGCTCTGATCGCGTCCGTCATTATCGGAGAGATCTTTGCGGCGGGCGAAGTCGCCTTCATCATGCAGCTCGGAGCCATGCTGGAAGAGCGCACCGTTGCCAAGGCGCGGGCGGGCATCGAAAAACTGGTGCGCCTCACGCCGCGTACGGCCCGGAGGGTGGACGGCGCTGCGGAAAGCGTCATTCCCGCCGAACAGGTGGCCGCCGGCGATCTGCTGCGCGTGCTGCCGGGCGAAACCATTCCTGTGGACGGCGTCATTGTCGCCGGGCGCACATCCATCAATCAGGCCGTCATGACGGGGGAATCCCTGCCCGAGGACAAGGAGCCCGGCGACGAGGTGCGCAGCGGCACGGTCAATCAGTTCGGCGCGTTCGACATGCGCGCCGTCAAGGTGGGCGAGGACAGCTCCCTGCAACGCATGATCCGTCTTGTGCAGTCCGCCGACGCGGGCAAGGCCCGTATTGTGGGCATGGCGGATCGCTGGGCCACCTGGATCGTCGCGGGCGCGCTGGCCGCCGCGGCGGCGACCTGGATGATTACCGGAGAAATCCTGCGCGCCGTCACCATTCTTGTGGTCTTCTGCCCCTGCGCGCTGGTACTGGCCACCCCCACGGCCATCATGGCGGCCATCGGCAACGCCACGCGCAACGGCGTGCTCGTGCGCGAGGGCGACGCGCTGGAACGGCTTGCCCGGGCCGATACGCTGGCCTTTGACAAGACCGGCACGCTGACACGCGGCCGCCCCGGCGTACGCCATGTGCACAGCGCCCTGCCGGACATGGACGGTTCCGCGCTGCTGGCGCTGGCCGCAGCGGCGGAAAGCCGCTCGGAACATCCTCTGGGCAGGGCCATCGCCGCCGCCTGCCCGGATCATGCCGCGCCGGAAACGTTCCGCATGCTGCCTGGGCGCGGCGTGGAAGCCGTCATAACGGGACGCCGCCTGCTGGCAGGCACGACGGCTCTGCTGGCGGACGCGGGCATCACCCCTTCCGCCGCCGACGAGAACGCCGCCGCGCGGCAACGCGCCGAAGGCTGCACGCTGGTGCATCTGGCGCTGGATGACCGGTATGCGGGCTTTATCGCGCTGGCCGACGAACTGCGCGACGACGCCCCGGCCACCCTGCGGGACATCCGGGCCGAAGGCGTGCGCGTGGCTCTGCTGACCGGTGATCACGAAGAAGCGGCGCGGTACGTTGCCGCCGCGCTGCATCCCGACGATCTGCGCGCCTCCTGCCTGCCTGAAGACAAACTGCGCTGGATTGAGGAACGCGAACGCGAAGGCCGCCGGGTCTGCATGATCGGCGACGGCATCAACGATGCCCCGGCCCTGAAAAAAGCCTTTGTAAGCGTCGCCATGGGCGGCATCGGCAGCGACATCGCCGTGGACGCCGCCGACATGGCGCTGGTGCGCGACGATATCCGCCGCCTGCCCCACATGCTGGCCCTGTCGCGCCGCATGATGCGCGTTATCCGCATCAATCTGACCTTTTCTCTGGCTCTCAACTTTGCGGCCATCTTCCTTGCCATGGGCGGTCTGCTCTCTCCCGTGGCCGGAGCCCTTGTACATAATGCGGGCTCCGTGCTGGTTATCGTCCATTCCGCCCTGCTGCTGCACTGGCAGGAAAAAAATGCGCAAAAAAGCGCAGGCCGCCCATTGACAAGCACAGGGGCCGGGCGTAACGTCAACCCATCCATTTGAGGATTGAGTCATGATGTACGCTTCCGACCACGCTTCTTCTTACGCTGCCGGCTTCAGCTGGTTCTTTTTTGCGTATTACTTTACCGAAGCCTGTGGTCGGGTGCTTCGCTGACATCTATTGTCCGTAAACACCAGGGCCGCAGGCATATCCGCCGGCGGCCCTTTTTTTATCCGTGCCGCCCGGCCCTCATACCGCAAGGAGCCTTCCCATGTACCTCGGCAAACAGGTTCGTCTGGAACGCATCATCAATCGTGAAGATCATCGCACCATTATCGTTCCCATGGATCACGGCGTCACCATCGGCGCGGTGGACGGCCTCGTGGACATGCGCGAAGCCGTCAACGACATGGCCATCGGCGGCGCGGATGCCGTGCTTATGCACAAGGGGCTGATCCGCTGCTCCCACCGCAGCGCGGGCAAGGACGTGGGGCTGATCGTCCACCTCTCCGCCTCCACCATGCTGACCCCCAACGCCAATACCAAAACCCTTGTGGGCACGGTGGAAGAAGGCATCAAGCACGGCGCCGACGCCGTGTCCGTGCACGTCAATCTGGGC
>CAMBWG010000196.1 GCA_945871415.1 uncultured Desulfovibrio sp. | reverse complement strand
CCTTCCCCAAGCCCCAACCCCCTCCCCAAACGCGCTTTATTCTGAAAAATCCGGCGCTGCGGGAACACTCCCGCCTTCCTTCCGGCATACGTCCCCCGGGTCTGCAAAAGGCCGCTCATAAGCGCGTTTTCAGTTCAATTTGAAACGCCGTATGTTTCAAACCATACGGCCAACGTGGTTTTCCGCCCACTTTGGGCCGGGCATGTTTTTTCTTTTTCAAGGGCAAAACACTCTAAAGAAGATTACCGTGCTCCCTCTGAAAAAGCGCGTTGGGGAAAGGATGGGGGCCCCTGGGGGGAAGGAAACACCCCTTGCGCGCTGGCCAAGGGGATTTCCTTCCCCCCCGATAAGCTGTGTCACATCCCAAAGGAATGGCGGCGGAGCTGTCCCTTGCAGAAGCTGACGCTTTCCGTAAAGCCGAAGGCGCGGGCATAGGTCAGCAGACGCGGGAAGCCGTAGGCCACGTCGTCCGTGGTATGGGCGTCGGACGCAAAGGCAATGGGCACGTTCAGTTCCCGGGCCAGCCGCATGAAGAGAGGCGCGGGATAAATTTCCCGGCACGGCTTGCGCAATCCCGCCGAAGAAACTTCCATGGCCATGCCCGCATCGCGCAGCTCCCGCAGGGCTGTCCCCACCAGTTCTTCGGCCGCCGAAGTATTCAGCCAGCGATGAAAACGATCCACGCTGGCGATCTTGATGAGATCCGGATGCGCCGCAATATTGAACAGTCCCGAGGCTATCATGCGCCGCCAGGCTGCAAAGTAGTCCCGGTAATGCTGCTCACATTCTCCCTGAGAAAAAGAATCCCAGGTTTCCAGCACATCGTCATAGCCCCAGTTGCCCAGAAAATGCACGCTGCCGATCAGGTAGTCGAAAGGACTGGCGGCGCAGGCTTCGCGCACAAAGGCTTCCGCACCGTCCAGCCAGTCCATTTCCATGCCGAACAGCACCTGACATCCGCCCTCGCGCGCGGCCCTCTCTTTCAGCGCCGCGACTTCGGACACATAGCGCGGCAGGCTCTCGCGCAGCTGCTCCCGGTATTCCCGGGTATAATCATAGCCGCGGGGCCGGGGAGAATGCTCGCTGAAGCCCATGAACTCCAGCCCGGCGGCCTGCGCGGCGGCATACATGGCCTGCGGATCGTCTCTCCCGTGAGAATAGCGGGTGTGCATATGCAAATCGACGCGAATCATGCTGACTCCTTGCGAAAAGAACGGATTTCCTCTCCCGACGGGAGCAGACTACACCGGAAACAGGAACGGGGAAACCCCGAAGGATTTCCCCGCAACGAGCAAAGCGACTATGTCTGGCGGCGGAACGATCCGCGTTCCCGTTTCCCTGGAAACGTCGTATCCATTGCTTGCCCCCTCTCAGGGGGTCGTTATGCAGCGGATGGTCCGCACGGCAACGTACCGCGAGGAGGCGGGCAATCCGCTTTTTTAGAGCATTTTCAGTTTGAAACGCATTGCGTTTCAAACCATACGGCCCGTCGTTTGCGGAACAAGCGCGGTTTTTCCGCTCGGTTCGGGCCGGGCGGCGCTGTGTTGCCGCCTCGCGTTCCGCCTTTTTCAATGGCAGAGCGCGCTAAAAGGCGCTCCGGCTGTGCGCCTTCTCCCCGGCGGGCTTACTGCCGGGGGGCCGTGACTTCTCCCTGCACAAGGAGAAGCGCAAGGGCTCTCAACGCCGCGACAGCGGAACTGTCGCGCAGTTTTGCCAGACGATCCCGTACAAACACGGCCATATCCGTGGCCACGGAAGCCTCGTCCAGCGTGTAGCGGTTGGCTTGTCGATTCTCGTCCGCCAGCAGATACTGCATGGCGTCGTCAAAGTAATCCTGCATTGCCATCCCGTCGGACAGCAGTATGGGATAGTATTTTTGTGCGCTGTGCATTAATGACATGACCATTCCTCCCTGAATGGAACACAGCTTCCCTCTCTCCGGTAATCAGGGATCGTGCCTCCAAGGCCCGATACAGACAATGCGCAAAAAACAGCGCGCTCCCTGCGTGCAGGGCAGCGCTGTACAAAGGGCATCGCCACATGCCGCAGCCTTTTCCCCTCCCTCTACTCGTCTCAGTGACTTATCGGCGGCAACGAGGCTTCTCTTTAGGGCAATTATTCAGAAATGCTGAAAATTTACTTAAAAAACGTACGGAATACAGACACCAGGGGCGGCACTGTTCCCGCAACTGTTTCGGGATGCGGAATGCCTGTGCCGCTCTGGAGCGTTCAGCCTTTGAAAAAGGCGGAATACGAAGCGGCAACACAGCGCCTCCCGGCCAAAAGAGCGCGGAAAAACCGCGTTTGTTCCGCAAACGACGGCCATATGGTTTGCAATACAACGCGTTTCAAACTGAAAAAGCTCTATTGCTTGCAGCCCGGCCCTTTGCTAATCTTACTGCATCCCTGTTTTATCATTTCCAGCAGATTGCCGCTCCGCGTCCGGTAACGGACGCGGGAACTCCAGAGGCCCCTGCTGTCGATGCCCACTTTCAAGAGGAGAGGCTCATGCCGACACCGATTCTGGAAAAAACGCCCCTGATTCCGGGAAAAACCAGCAAGCTTGTGCTGCAGGCTCCCGAAATCGCCCGCCATGCCCACCCGGGGCACTTCGTCATGCTGCGCATGCGCCCCACCGGCGAACGCATTCCCCTGACCATTGCCGATACCGACGCCGAGAAAGGCACCATCACCATCGTCTATCTTGTGCTGGGCAAAAGCACGGCCGAACTGGAATGTCTGAATGCCGGGGATTCCATTCTTGACGTATGCGGCCCCCTCGGCCATCCCACCCACATCGAAAAACGCGGCACCGTCATCTGTGTGGGCGGCGGTACCGGCATCGCCGCCATGCACCACATTGCCAAGGGCCACAAGCGCATCGGCAACAAGGTTGTGGGCGTCATCGGCGCCCGCAGCAAGGATTTGCTTCTTTTTGAAGATGAACTGCGCTCCTTTGCCGATGAACTGCTCATTTCCACCGACGACGGCAGCTACGGCCACAAGGGCCTTGTGACCGATCTGCTGCGCGATCGTCTGGAAAAGGACAAGGATGTTTTCGAGGTCGTGGCCGTGGGTCCCGTGCCCATGATGGCCGCCGTGGCCGATACTACCCGCCCCTTCAACGTCAAGACCACCGTCAGCCTCAATCCGATTATGGTGGACGGCATCGGCATGTGCGGCGCCTGCCGCGTCACCGTGGGCGGCAAAACCAAATTTGCCTGCGTGGACGGCCCCGAATTTGACGGGCACGCCGTGGATTTTGCGGAACTGCGCCGCCGTCTCGGCGCCTTCCGCGAGCAGGAAAAAATCTCTCTCGACACTTTCAGGAGCGCACATGGAAACTAAGGCGAAAAAGACTGTGGCCCCTCGTGTGGAGATGCCCTGTCAGCCCGCTGACGTGCGCGCCCGCAACTTCGAGGAAGTGGCCCTTGGCTATACCCGGGAAATGGCCCAGCAGGAAGCCTCCCGCTGCCTGCAATGCAAAAAGCCTCTCTGCATGAAAGGCTGCCCCGTGGAAGTGCCCATTCGTGACTTCATCGGCGAAGTGGCGCGCGGCAACTTCGATGCGGCCTACCGGATCATTAAATCCACCAACAGCCTGCCCGCCGTCTGTGGTCGCGTCTGTCCGCAGGAAAATCAGTGCGAAGGCAACTGCATTCTCAAAGCCAAGGGACAGCCCATAGCCATCGGCCGTCTGGAACGCTTTGTGGCCGATACCTACATTGCCACGACCGCCTGCGAGCAGGTTACGGGCACCAATGCCTGCGCCATGCCCGTGGCAGGCAAAAAGGTTGCCTGCATCGGTTCCGGCCCCTCCTCCCTTACCTGTGCGGGCGTCTGCGCCGCCGCGGGTCTGAAGGTGGATGTTTTTGAAGCCCTGCATGAACCCGGGGGCGTGCTCATTTACGGTATTCCCGCCTTCCGTCTGCCCAAAAACGTTGTGGCGACGGAAGTGAACGGTCTGCGTCTTGCGGGCGTGGACTTCCACCTCAACAGCGTGGGCGGCCGTACCGTCATGGTCGAGGAACTCTGCAAGGACTATGATGCCGTCTTCATCGGTGTCGGCGCGGGCCTGCCCATCTTCCTGGGCGTGCCGGGGGAAAATCTCGTGGGCGTCTTTTCCGCCAACGAGTACCTGACGCGCGTCAACCTCGGTCGTGCCTATGACTTCCCCAACCATGATACGCCCGCCTTCCCCGGTAAGCATGTGACGGTCTTCGGCGCGGGCAACGTGGCGATGGACGCCGCCCGTACCGCCCTGCGCATGGGCGCGGAAAGCGTGCATATCGTCTACCGCCGTACCAAGGCTGAAATGCCCGCCCGCCGCGAAGAAATCGAACACGCCGAGGAAGAAGGCGTCAAATTCGAGATGCTCGCCGCTCCCCTGCACTTCAACGGGGATGCGGAAATGCGCCTTCAGTCCGTCACCCTCCAGAAAATGGAACTGGGTGAACCCGACGCCTCGGGCCGCCGCCGCCCCGTCCCTGTGGAAGGGCAGACCTACGAGCTCACCACCGATCTTGCCATTGTCGCTCTCGGCACCCGCTCCAATCCCATTCTGCTGGAAGCCACCAGGGGGCTGGAACTGACCGAGCGCGGCTACATCAAGGTCAATGAGGAAACCGGAGAAACCTCCATGCCCAATGTCTTCGCCGGAGGCGACATCGTTACCGGCGCCGCGACCGTCATCCTCGCTATGGGCGCGGGCCGTCGCGCCGGACAGGAGATCGTCCGCCGTCTCGTACCGGACGGGCATAAGTAGACCGGGCGATTATGTTTTGAGGGGGAAGAAACCCCTTTTGCCTGCGGCAAAAGGGGTTTCTTCCCCCTCAAACTCCCCTCAGGACATTTTGATGCCCTGTCTCTAGAGCATTTTCAGTTTGAAATGCTTTGCATTTCAAACCATACAGCCTGTCGTTTCGCGGAAAAAGCACGGTTTTTCCGCTCACTTTTGGCCGGGCGGCGCTGTGCCGCCGCCTCGCGTTTCA
>CAMBWG010000195.1 GCA_945871415.1 uncultured Desulfovibrio sp. | reverse complement strand
GCTCTACGACAATTTTTTCTGCAACAGTTCATTGACCATAGCGGGATTGGCCTTGCCCTTGGTAGCCCGCATGACCTGGCCTACAAAGAAACTGATGAGCTTGGTCTTGCCGCCCTTGAAGGCTTCCACTTCCGCCGGATTGTCGGCAATGACCTTTTCCACGGCAGCCTCAAGCGCGGAGGAGTCCGAAATCTGCACCAGACCGCGCTCCTTGACATAGGCTTCCGGCATGGCCCCGCTCGCAAACAGATCAGGGAAGATGTCGTTGGCAATCTTGGCGCTGATAGTGCCCTTGTCCACCAGACGCACCAGCTCGGCAAGCCCTTCGGCAGTCATGGCGCATTGCGAGAAGTCGCCGGCCCGGGCGTTGAGTTCCCGCATGAGCGGACCGAGAATGAAATTAGCGGCCTTCTTGGCATCGGAAGCAGCCGCCGCAGTTTCAAAAAAGTCGGCCAGGGCACGGCTTTGCACCAGCACTTCGGCCTCAGCTTCAGGCAGGCCCGTCATCTCCAGGAAACGGGCCATGCGCTGCTGCGGCAACTCCGGCAGCTCGGCGCGCCATTGTTCCATCTCTTCGGCGGAGATTTCCACAGGCAGCTGATCCGGATCCGGGAAATAGCGGTAGTCGTGCGCCTCTTCCTTGCCGCGCATGGACGCGGTCACGTTCTTGACCGCATCATACAGACGCGTTTCCTGTACGATGGTCTCCCCATCGGCCAGCGCGTCCTGCTGGCGGGCAATCTCGTATTCGATGGCACGCTGTACATTGCGGAAGGAGTTCAGATTCTTGAGTTCCGTACGCGTGCCAAAGGTCGTTGCGCCCACGGGGCGGATGGAGACGTTGGCATCGCAGCGGAAGCTGCCTTCTTCCATGTTTCCGTCGCAGACGCCCAGATAGGTGACAATACCGTACAGCGCCTTCAGATAAGCCACGGCTTCCTGCGAAGAGCGCATGTCGGGCTCGGAAACAATTTCCACCAGCGGCGTTCCGGCGCGGTTCAGGTCCACATAGCTGATGTTTTCGCCCTGAGCATGGATATTCTTGCCCGCATCATTTTCCATGTGGATCCGGGTAATGCCGATGCGCTTACTCTTGCCGTCCACAGTCACATCAAGATGCCCGTGTTCGCAAATGGGCAGATCGAACTGGGAAATCTGATAGCCTGCGGGAAGATCAGGATAGAAGTAGTTCTTGCGGGCAAAAACGGAGCGGCGATGCACTTCGCAGTTGGTGGCAAGGCCCACCAGCGCGGCATAATGCACGGCCTGCCGGTTGACGACCGGCAGGGCGCCGGGCATGCCCGCACAGACTTCGCACACATTGCTGTTGGGCGGTTGCCCGAAACTCGTCGGGCAGGAACAGAACAGTTTGGAAGCGGTGGAAAGCTGCACATGCACTTCCAGGCCGATAACGGCTTCATAAGCGGGCATTCTCTCGTACTCCGTTTTGCCTATCTTCAAGTAGTCCTTTAGAAACACAAAAACATCAAGCGATGCTTTAAGAAAAATGCTGGGACAACCCTCCATCCACACGGGCATAGTACCATGCAAAATGGAATAGAGTCAGCTGCGATATATTCCTTGTTCCCCCGCCTTTCGACGCCGGGGAGCCGAACGCGTAAAAATCTCTGCCGTCAATGGCCCCATCCGAAAGGCCGGAGAAAGGGCTTCCCTCTCAGGAACGTCCCTGGAGAGCATTTTAGGGTTTGAAGTGCAAGCATTTCAAACTGAAAATGCTCTAGCGCCGGACAATGGAAGCGTCAAAATACTTTCCAACGCCGTATTCGCTGCGGCGACGGAACAGCGACGGAGCAGGCCCGATGATCTGCATTTCGCGATTGGCAAGCTGCACATCCTGTGCGATGCGCATTTCCTTGGTGCAGCCTGTGGAATAGGTGGCATCCTTCCCCAGCCATTCCGGCGGAACCTTGCGCCCCAGAAGGGCGAAGCTGCGCTCTATGTCGTCTACGGTCTGGAAGCGCCAGATGTCAATATAGCCGCTGCGCTGCACGCGCTCCCACATGAACATGAGATCGTCGCCATCCATACCCTCGATGAAATATTCGGTAGGATTGACGATAAACACATTGTCCATGGAGGCGCGCAGCGATTCGAGAAAGGCCTTGACCAGCGCGACAGCCGTTGCCGTCTGCCCGGGAATGCTGCCGATGATGCAGCTGTAGAACATGACGGTCTTGCCTTCGGCATGCGCCTGCCGCATACGGGTAATGACCACATCGGCCAGATCGGCGATATCCTGCGCGCTGAACTTGTGCGCCTCGGCGGCACGGGGACGAAAACGGGCCTGAAAGCCCTCCTCGTCATGCCAGAAGCAGAAAATATCCCGCGTAAACTCATGGCTTGTGCCCAGCAGCATGTCGGCATTGCGCCAGCCCTTGCTCAGAATCAGATCCGCTTCCTTCCAGGCCCGGGCAAAGGTAATGGACGTGCGATAGAAATTCAGCCGTTCGCGCGTACCGTCGCTGATAAAAAGCACATCATTTTCACGCAGAAGACGCACGAGATCATTTTTGCTCAGACGCGGATTCCGCTCCACGTGCCCCTTCTTGCACCAGCGTGCCAGAACCGGATCATCCTCCACGTCATCCAGCGTGGGCGCATAAAAATAAAAATCTTCCTTGAGGGCCACAATAACCTTGAAGCCCATGCTGACCAGACAGCGCGTCGCCGCGAGATCAAAGACAATACCGCCGTCGGCATCGCAGATCAGCAGAACAACCCGCTCTCCCGCTTCCAGCGGCATGACATCCTGCAACGCGCAAAGACGCTCCTCGGCCTGCGCCAGCACCCGCGAAAACACGTCATCCGGCGGAAGCCCCTGCTCGTTGATGGCGCGGGAAAAGGCGGAGAGACAGAGCAGACGGGCCAGTTCGCGCAGGCGCATTTCCCGCCGCGCCGACGGCATGTCCGCCGGCAGACGTTCTGGCATGGCGTCCAGACGCCGTCTGACTTCGGGGGATTCCAGCAGGGCATTCTGCTGCGCATTGGCCGCGCGCCGGCGATCCCGCCAGAGATCGCCCCACTCTCCCTGCGCCAGCACCAGATTTGTCATGCGCTTCATCAGGCGTGTCGGCAGGAGAGTGTCCTGCCGCAAATAGTGCCAGAAGCGGTTACGGCAAAAGGCAATAAGCCGCTGCCGCAGCGCGCGCGACGGCGCAACCTCCCGCACCAGCCGCATGACCACACGCCAGACGCGGCCCTGCTGGGCGCGCAGACCGGCGCCGCCTTCGCACAGCAGAGCAAAAGTGGCATCGGAACAGGGCAGGTAAATCTGCTCTTTCTGCCGGCGCTGCACAATAAAATCCAGCTGTTCAGGACTGGCAATGATATCCGGGTTCATCCGGTAGGCAAGATTGTTGTCGATCAGCAGACCGTACAGCCAGGCATCAAAAACGGCATCCATGCCGTGGCGGATATCGGCCACGCGCACAGGCATGCCCTGAGGAATATCGTCGCGCATACGCCTCCCGGAGAAGCCTACATCTTTCCCCCGGTACCGACCGGCGTAACAAAACCGCGCGTGCGCAGACGCTCGAAAAAGGGCGTGCCGTTTCCAAGAAAGCGAACCGCCCCCACATCGCCTGTCACATCCAGCAGGTCGCCCACTTCCAGCATTTCTCCTTCCTGCCCGTCCACTGTCAGATAACTCTCAGTCGTGCCGGGCAGCAGCTTCATGCGGAAATGACGTTCACAGGGAAAGACCATGGGCGGAATAGTATTGAGAAAAGGACAAATCGGCGTAAAAACCAGCGCTTCCAGCGAAGGATGCAGCAGGGGGCCTCCCGCGGAAACGCTATAGCCCGACGAGCCCAGCGGGGTGGAGATGAGCACACCATCGCTGCGCAGCGTGCACATATGCCGCTTGTCCACGCAGATATCCATGCTCACCAGACGCGCCAGAGCCGCCCGGCTCAGCACAACGTCATTGATGGCGCTGCCTTCGCTGATGACCTCGCCCTTACGGCGCAGCTCCCAGTGCAGCGCCATATGCGAGCGTATGGGCGCCCGGCCGTCAAGGCACTCGGCAAGGCCCTGACGCCAGTTCTCCGGCTGCACATCCGCAAGGTAGCCGACGCGCCCGAAGTTAATACCCAGCAGGGGCAGACGACGCCGGGCCACGCGCCGGGCCACGCCGAGCATGGTTCCGTCTCCGCCGAGGACCACGGCAAAATCAAGGTCCGGCAGCTCATAGGCAGGACTGTCCACCCCCGCCTCCAGACAGGTAGCACGATGCCCGCGCTCTTCCAGCCAGGCGGCCATTTCACGTCCAAGGACGGCGGCCCGGCGATTATGGGCCTTGCATACCAGCAGTATATGGCGAGATTGGCACTGTTCCATACCGGCATACTTACGATATCCCCGCCGCAACCGCAAGCCCGTTTCCCCGGCTTGTCAGGAGATACGCTTTGGCATACAAGGAGATGTTTGGAAAAAAGCCATGTCGAATACCGCCCTTTCCATCATGGAACGCCATCGGACAGTCTGCCGCGACATATGCGAAACGCAGCTTGCGGAACGGTCGCCGCAGCTGCATGCCGCGGCGCTCCGCCTTGCCAGCGTCCTTGCCCGGCAGGGTACGGTCTTTGTCTGCGGCAGCGGCGACGAGCACATCGGGCGCGCAGCCCGGCATCTGGCGGAGGCCATTGCCGACGGCTATGCGCTGCAACGCCCCGCGCTCCCGGTCATCTGTCTTGACGGCGACATTTGCCGCCTTGCCCGCCGCCTGGAAAGTCTCGGCATGGATGGCGACGCCCTTCTGCTTCTGCATCAGGGGCCGGAACGGAATGTCGAGCCGCTGCTCTGTGCGGCGCGCTGCTCAGGCATGCACAGCGTCCGCCTGCCCTGCGATCTGTCCGATATGCCCGATGCGCCGCCCTTTGCCGTGGCGCACCTGCTGTTTACCCTGACGGATGTCATCGCCCGTCTGGTGGAATATCATCTTTTTGAAAATACGTCTGCGCTTCTTGCAGAACCGGACGCCTAGACAACGCTCCCACGGA
>CAMBWG010000194.1 GCA_945871415.1 uncultured Desulfovibrio sp. | reverse complement strand
GCGGCGCTGTGCCGCCGCCTCGCGTTTCACCTTTTTCAAAGGTGAAACGCTCTGAAACGCGCCGGGGAAGGGAAACATCCTCTCGCGCTGGCAGAGGGGTTTCCCTTCCCCCGGAAACACTCCACTATCCGTTACATGCGGATGCTGTTGCGGATATCTTCCAGACGGGACTTGGCAAAGGTCAGATCCGCCAGAATGACTTCACCGCAGTTGAAGGTGGACGTAATGATCAGCGGATCATAGGTGCAGATGGCGTCCAGATAGCCCATGGCCGCGGCGAGGTCCTTGTCGGCATTCTGCAGGGTTTCGGGATAGAGCTGGGCAAGAGTGGAAATGAAGTCGCGCACGACCAGCACGATGCCCTGCACTTCATAAATATGATTGTCCAGCGTATAGAAGGGCTCGTTGGCCACATTTTCCAGCAGACCGATGGCGTAGCCCAGCAGGTGCTCGCTCACCACCAGCGAAAACGCCGCGTGCACGTCGTCGTTGCGGCAGTTGAAACGGCCCGTACCGTCGTCCAGCGACGCCTTGTACTTGTCCACCAGCTTCAGAGCCTTTTCATAGGCGCCTTCCGCCGAAGGAAACATGAAGCTGCGCGGATCAATGGCAAAGCCGTTCATACGCGCCTGATACAGGAACGGGCTTTCCTTGTCGTTGCTGCCCAGCTTGGCAATGGTCACGGCATACAGATCCATCAGCGCCTTGGTGGCATGAAAGACCCCGTACTGCCTATAGGCGCGGTTATCGAGCACAAAACGGTTGAACAGCATGTCGTTGAAGGTCCAGCCGAAAAAGGAATTGAGCTCGTAACGCATCTGATGCGTCACGGCGTCTATCAGCAGCTTACCCTTCTGGGTTTCGTCCAGCTTGCTGGCTTCCGCCGGGACCGGCATGGGCTCGGGGAAGGTCGTGCGATCCAGCAGGGCATACCCGCGTTGCAGCCCCCAGATCAGAACAATCAGGCCCACAAAGATGCAGCACTGGGCAACCAGCGTCTTGGCAATGATGCGCAGCTTGGCCATAAGGGGAAGAGTTGACAATGCCATAGAGTGACATCCTTTCCAGGTTATAAGTGTGCGCCTTCCGAAGCCTCGGATCACGCATTTTTCCTTTTACAAAGAGGACAGCCACGCCGTCTTGGCAAGATGCCGCCTCAGCCCCCCTGCCCGCTACCCCTTTGCGCCCGGAGGCCGGGGCTGCTATGCTGCGCCGGACAGGAGGATACCAGCCATGCCGCTCTTGCCGTCCGTCATCAGCCCCGTTACGCCCGGGGTTACGGCGCTTGCCCGCATTCCCGAACATTCCGTGTCGCTCATGTGCGTTGCGGCGCACGGCACGGCCTTTCAGGTCGGCGACTATCTCTTCGTTTCGGAGGGACGCTGGCTGGCGGCCATCGGTTATCCCCTGCGGGGCGGCTATTCGGCCCGGGCCTTCGAAGCAGCCATTCGCGCGGCCATGCGTCACAGCGGCGCGCAGCGCTGCGATGCCGTCGCGCCCCGCCTGCCCGCCTCCCTGCTGCCCCACATGCAGGAAAATGATCGCTATCTCGTCATCGCCGCCGACGCGCCCGTCCCCGCCGCCCTGCGCGGTCCCCTGCGCAAGGCCGAAGCGCGCCTGCGTCTGGAAGAAGGACAGGACTTCACACCGGCGCATCGTCGTCTCTGGGGGGAATTTCTCGGCAGAACGTCGCTCCCGCCGCATGTACGCGCGCTCTACAGCCGTACGGAGGCCCTGCTTGCCGACACAAACACGGACGTTCGCCTGCTGAATGCCTGGGACGGCGAACGCCTGGCGGCCTGCCTCGTCATCGACGCCGCGCCCGGCCGCTTCGACACCTACCTGCTCGGAGCCCATTCGCGGGAGTACTATGTGCCCCATGCCTCCGACGCACTGTTCGCCTTCATGCTCGCCCGCGCCCGGCAACGCGGCAAACGCCTTGTGCATCTGGGACTGGGCGTCAACGAGGGCATCAGCCGCTTCAAGCGCAAATGGGGCGGCAGGCCCGCCCTGCGCTATCAGCGCGCCTCCTGGGAAGAACAGGACAACGACGCCGCGCGCCTCATCATCCGCCATCTTCAGACCACAGGCAGCGATGACGCACGTCTGGAGCTGGAACATGCAAACGCCCAGCGCCCCTTTCGCATGCTCTGGGAGGTGCGCCGTGGCGACAAGGTTTCCTGGATCGGCGGTACCGCCCACTTTTTCCGCTACTCCTTTGAAACGGCCTTCCGCCATCTGTTCAAAAAAGTGGATACCGTCATCTTTGAGGGCCATCTGGACGAAGACAGCCTTGACGCTGTAAGTCGGCTCGGCAAGCGGCCCCCCGATCCCGGCGCCTGCCTTTTCGATCTCATGACGGAAGCGGAAGTCCGGGCGCTGGAACGCATCGTGCGCGGGCCGGAAGGCCCCTTCTGGCGACTGCTCAACGCCGAATATGCCGACAAAGCCGACGTGCGCTGGCATCTGCGTCGCACCCGCCCGTGGTTTGCCTTTTTCTCCCTCTGGACGGCCTATCTTGAACGCATGGGCTGGCGTTATTCCGTGGATCTCGAAGCCTGGCGCGTGGCCCATCGCCTCGGCAAGCGCGTGCTGGCCATGGAGGATATCGAGGAGCAGGTCGCCGCGCTGGAGTCCGTGCCGCCGGAACGCGCCGTCAGACATTTCCGCACCTGCCGCCAGTGGGCCGCCTACCTGCGCGCCAATGCCCGCGCCTACCTTGCCGGCGATCTGGAAGGCATGATGGGCACGAGTACGGAATTTCCCACGCGCACGGGCATTGTCATCAGCGAGCGGGATCAGCGTTTCCGCGAGCGCATGCGCCCCTATCTGGAGCGGGGACGCTGCTGCGTGCTTGTCGGCTCGGCGCATATGCTCAACCTGCGGAGTATGCTGGTTGAGGACGGCTTCAGCGTACGCCCCCTGCGTCAGGGCTGGACCCCGCTGCGCGAACGCATCCGCGCGGCCCTGAGCAGGGATGCGCCCATAGACCCCTCGGGAGGCATGGCATGGTAAATCTTGACGACATGGCCGCACGTGCGCTCGTGCCCGAGCAGCTGCCGCACTATGTGCAGAGCGTCTCAGCCCTGCGCCCCGTGCAGGCGGGGCCCTGTCTCGGCTGGCGTCTGGCCGACAGGCTGGTGCTCGTGGCCTACCCCGACCGGGAGCCGCCTTACACGTCCGCGGATCTGGCCGCCGCCGAACAGGCCGTAGCCGAGGCCGCCAGTCTCCCCGGCCTGCGCCACCTCACGGTGCTTGCGCCCTTCCGCCCCGCTGCCGCGCCGCAGCATGCCGTAACCACGAGCGACGCCTGCTGGACCGTCCCCCTGCCGCTTCCCGCGCCTTCGGCCAAATTGCGTAATATGCTCCGCCGCGCCGGTCGCGACATCGTCATCACCGCCGACAGGCTCTGGACGGACGACCATGCCCGGCTGCGTGACGCTGCCGTGCGCCGTTTCTGCGAGGCCCCCGGCGAACGCGCGCTGTCGCTGGAAGCCGCGTCCATCTTTGCCCGAATCGAAGACTATCTTGCCGCCGGGCCGCAGACCCTGCTCTATTCCGCGCGTCGCCGTGACGACGGTGCGCTGTGCGCCTGTGCCGTCGGCGATCACACGGCCTACGCCACAGCCTTCTACATGTTTGCCTTTCGCGACCCGACCGCACCTCCCGGCACGGCCGACGCACTGCTTGCCGCCCTGCTGGCCGAAGCGGAACAACGCGGGCAGCGCCGCTGCAATCTGGGGCTCGGCGTCCATGACGGCATCCGCTTCTTCAAAAAGAAGTGGCAGGCGCAGCCCTGGCTTCCCTTTCTGGAAACATCCTGGACCATCGACAGCACCTCCGGCAGCTGGCTTTCCCGCCTCTTCCGCCGCGTCACGAGCAGCCATGACAACTGATCCCCTGCACAATCCCGCCTTCCGGGCTCCGGGGCCGCTGCGGCGTCTCTGGCAGCGGTTCACGGACACGGCGCGCCCCCTGCGTCATATTCAGGTGGAAGTCACGTCGCACTGTCCCGGGGCCTGTATCTACTGCCCCCGTGCCGTGCATGCCGACACATGGCGCGCCCGGCACATGAGCGACGCCACCTTTGCCGCCATCTGGCCGCTCATGCTCCGCAGCGATCGCGTCCATCTTCAGGGCTGGGGAGAGCCGCTGCTGCATCCGCGCTTTCTTGATTTCGTGGCGCTGGCGCGCAAGGCGGGCTGCGCCGTCTCCAGCACATCCTGCGGACTGCGCATGGATGCGCCGCTGGCGGATGCCATTGTCCGCAGCGGCATGGATATTCTGGCCTTTTCGCTGGTCGGCACCGATGAGGAAAGCAACGACGCCCGCCGTCGCGTCCCCTTTGGCCGCGTGCTGCATGCCTTTGAAATCATGCGGGAGGCCATACGCATGAACGGCGGTCGGGGGCCGCGGCTGCATATTGCCTACCTGCTTCTGGCCGATCGCATGGAGGCGGCCCGCGCCCTGCCCGCACTCATGCGCACGCTGGATATTCCCTCCTGCGTGGTCAGCACGCTGGACATGCCGGTTCTGCCCGCGCATGCCCGGCTGGCCTTCGCTCCCCATGAACAGGAAAAAATACATCGGGCACGCCGTCTGCTGGAAGACATCGCCGCCGAAGCCGCGCGGGACGGACGCAGCATCCGCTACGGTCTGCCGCAGCCCCATCCCCGGCACGGCTGCCGCGAAAATGTCCATGAAAGCGTCTATGTGGATGCCGACGGCGAGGTGTCGCCCTGCATCTACGTCAACGTGCCGGACGGCATGCCGCGCACAACGCCCAATCCCTGGGTCTTCGGCAACGTAAACAGCGAAGACGCCGCCGCCATCTGGGACAAGCTCCCCTTTGCCGACTTTCGCGCCGACGTGCGCAACGACGCCCCCCCGCCCCCCTGCGAGCACTGCCCCAAGCGATATGAAGAATTTGTTTAGGGGAGTGGGAATTGGGGTTGGATGTTGGGGGAGGGAGACCCCCTTTCTCTGGCGCGCAAAGGTGTTCTCGGCAGATTGTACTCAGAAAGTTAACAGAGGGCTTGCTCAAAAAAGAAAGCCCC
>CAMBWG010000193.1 GCA_945871415.1 uncultured Desulfovibrio sp. | reverse complement strand
GGATGCCCGCGTGCGCGCCGCCGTGGCCGCCTGGCGCGGCGAGGCTGATCCGCATCGTCCGTAGGCGATGTTCTCCGGTCGCCGCGGTTTGTGCTTTCCGCCGGATATATTGTGACGGGAGCGGGGAGCGCGGCGGCTTTGGAAAGAGGCGTCCGCCCGGCCTGTCCTGAAAGCGCGGGCAGGGAACGGCGGGCGCTTCTGAAAAATGTCCGGCTTCGACAGCAGGGAGACGCCAATGCCGCAGCAACATTCCTCACTGGCGCGCACCAGTCTTTTTCTGGGGGGCTGCACGGCCCTGTCGCGGCTGATGGGGCTGCTGCGGGATATGGCCATGGCCTGGCTTGTGGGCGGCGGGCTGGCCGCCGATGCGCTGGTAGCCGCCATGCGCGTGCCGCATATTCTGCGGCGGCTGCTGGCCGAAGGTTCGTTGTCCATGACCCTGACGGCGGCCATCGTGCAGCAGGAACACGTCTGCCCCGGCGGCGAGCGGGCGCTGGTGCGCGCCGTGGCCGTTCGTCTGGGAGGGCTGCTGGCGCTGCTGCTGGCGGCGGGCTGGCTGGGCGCGCCCTGGCTGCTGGAGGCGCTGGCGCCGGGACTCGGTCTTGAAGGGGAACGCCTGGCGGCGTCTTTGTTCCGTTTATGCCTGCCCTATGCCGTCGCCGCCGTTATGGCGGCCGTAAGCATGGCCGCCCTGCACAGCAAGGGGGCCTTTTTCTGGCCTGCCGTGTCGCCCCTGTTTTTTAACGGCGTGATTCTGCTCTTTGCCGTGGCCGCGGCTCTGGGCCTTGGCAATGCCGCCGTGCTGCTGGCCGGAGGGCTGACGTGCGCGGGTTTTGTCCAGTGGATCGTCCAGGCCCGGGCTGCGCATAGCGTGCTTTTGCCGGCTCCCGTTGAAAATTTGCCTCCCCGGCGGCAGGCTGTCCGGGAACGGCGCATCCGGCGCGCGGCTGTGAGCTGTTTGCGTCGTCTGCCGCCCGGGATACTGGGCGCGGCCGCACCGCAGCTGGCGACGCTGGCGGCCATGATGGTGGCTTCCTTCGGCTGTGTCGGCAGCATGGCGGCCCTGTATTATGCCGAGCGGCTCATGGAGCTGCCGCTGGGCGTCATTGGCGTGTGTCTGGGCATGGCCAGTCTGCCGCGCCTGAGCCATCTGGCGGCGGAAAGCGACTGGGCGGGCTTTGGCGCGCAGCTCGGTACGGCCTTGCGTCTGGCTCTGCTGTTCGCTCTTGCCGCAACCGCCGGTCTGGCCGCCGTGGGACCGGATCTCGTAGATATTTTGCTGGGCCACGGCGCTTTCGGTCCTGAAGCCGTCCGGGCTTCCGTTCTGGCGCTCTGGGCGTATCTGCCGGGTCTGCCCGCCTGCGCCGTGGCGCGTCCGCTGCTGGCTGCCTGCAATGCGGCGGGAGCCTGGCGGGCAACGGCATGGGGAGCGCTGGGGGCTGTCGCCATAACGTCGGGCGCTGGCTTTGCTCTGGCCTGGGGCCTGCCTGTGACTCTGGATGTCTGCGCTCCGGCTCTGGCCGTGAGCATCGGCATGTGGGCTCATGCTTTCTTTCTCTGGTGGGCGCTGCACCGTCGGCGGAGGCGGGGCGCGCTGCCGTTCGGAAGACTTTTTTCTCCGGCCGGCGTGGCACGTGCCTGCGCGGCGGGCGCTGCCGCCGGTCTGGCCGCCTGGGGTGTTCTGGCGGGTCTGCACGCGCTGGCGGCGGACAGCATACACGCCCTGACGCTGCCCCCGGCCTGTGCGGCTGGTGTCGGCGCATGGCTCCTGACGCTCGCTGTCCTGCGGGATGCCGATCTGCTGACCGTCTGGCGCATGCTGCGGCACCGGACATAAGACACGGCAATTTTTTTGGGGATTATCGTGCGGAGTAGAGCGTTTTACCTTTGAAAAAGATGGTTTGAAACGCAACGCGTTTCAAACTGACAATGCTTATAGACAGCAGGAACCGGCATGGCCGGACCTGTCCCGTGAATGGGGTGAAATCATATGGAACGACGGCAGCAACGTCGCTGGATAGTATTGGGTATATGGCTTTGCGCCATGCTGCTGACGGCAGGGCAGGGGTTGTGGGCCATCTGGCAATACAGGGCGGACGCTGAGGCCCGTTTGCTGAGTGAAGCCGGTCGCACGGCCGCCCGCGTTGTGGGCATGCTTTCCCTGTCGGGAGGTATCCCCGATGCGCCGTCGGCACTTGTGGCTGCGGATGTGGCTATGGATGACGATCGTGTGTACGGCATCCGTATCCAGACGTCTCAGGGCGTTCAGATCGGCATGCGGCGCAACTATCAGTGGGAGCCCGTGCCCTGGGACGGCGAAATCATGGAAGATACCGTGCAGGGCATGAGCCAGATCAAGGAAGAAGGCCGCCCCGTGGGCAGCGTGGAAATTTATATGTCCCGCCGTCTGACCAATGAGGAATGCGCGCTGACCGTGCGGGCCGAGGCCGTACGCTTCGGGCTGAATTCGCTTTTCTTTTCCTGCCTGCTGATCTGGCTGCTGCGTCGTTATGGTGATTTGACCCGTCTGCTTCATTTTCTTCAGACTCACTGGCAGGGCAGGCAGGCCGAGCAGGAGCGCGAAGAGCACGTAAGCGCGGGGGAACTGGCGCGGGAAGGCGCGCCGGTTGTGCCTCCCGTTCCGGCCGCGTCCACGGCCATAGATTTGGAGAAAGGCCGCCGTTACATGAACGAGCATCGGGAAAGTGTCCGTATTACGGCGGGCTTGTTCCGGCAGTCTTTCCGCGGCGCTTCCGCGCTTATGGGACGCTTGTTCGCCCGGGGCGCTGTGGCGGAACTTTCGCATCTGGGGCGGTTGCTGGAAGTGTCGGCCCCCTGTCTGGGGGCCGACAAGCTGACCGAAGCCGCCGGGGCCATGCAGCGGGCGCTGAATGATCCGCAATGTGAAACGCCTGCGCTGGCTGTGGAGGCCTGCGCGCAGGCGCTGGATGAGGTCCTGGCGGCGCTGGCCTGAGGCTGGCCCGATCATTTCACTTCGGGCCGGCGGCGCTGTCCGCCGCCTCGCGTTTCATCTTTTCAAAGGTAAAACGCTCTGGAATGTCGCAAAACGCTTGAAGGAGGCCGCATGGGGTTCTTTTCCAAGTTCAGAAAATGGATGGGAGCGGAGGAGCCGACGGAAAAGGTCGAGCAGCCTGCCGCACCCGTTGAGAAACTGCCGGATGCCGCAGACGGTGCGCGCGACGCCGTAGCGCAACCGTCCGAAGCTGTCGGAACCGTTGACGCCGCAGAGGTGGCGAAGGATGCGGCCTCCGGAGCTCCTGTTTCCGAAGAAAGCGTTCCGGCGGAGGCCGAGCCTGCGCCGGATGCTGTTGCAGTTGCTCCGGCAGCGGAAGAAGATGTGCCCGTAGAGCCGGTGCCGTCGGACAGTGCGGAGCTCGAAGCGACGGAAGCACCGCAGGCTGAGCCCGTCGCGGAAACGAATATTGCCGCTCCCGCCGATCCGGAAGAGGCCGTGGTTGAAACCGCCGACACAGCGAAGGATGCGGCCTCCGAAGCTCCTGTTTCCGAAGAAAGCGTTCCGGCGGAGGCCGAGCCTGCGCCGGATACTGTTGCAGTTGCTCCGGCAGCGGAAGAAGAGGTGCCCGCAGAGCCGGTGCCGTCGGACAGAGCGGAACCCGAAGCGGCGGAAACAGCGCAGGCTGAGCCCGTCGCGGCTCCCGTTCCGGAAGCCAGGCCCCGCAAGAAGAAGAGCTGGTTTGCCTCGCTTTTTGGCGGGTCGGACGACGAGGAAGAAGAAAAGAAAGCTTCCGCTGCCGCAGCTGCGCCTGCGGCTGATTTTGATGACGCCGCCATGACGTTGCGTCTGCGGGAAGCCGATCCCAGCCTGTCGGCCTGGCTTGCCATTGTCCTTGACGGTGTGGATGAAGCCGGGGACGAGCTGTGGCGGCGTTTGCGTTTCCTGCTGCGGTCGCTCGATGCGCCGGCCGATGAAGTGGACGCCTTTGTGGACGAGTTCGCCCGCTGGCTGGAGCGCATGGAATACCATTATATAGATGAATTCCGCTCCGAGCTGCAATATCGCCTGGCGCTGGCTCTCGACATGGAGGACGAGGAAGACGAGCGCAACCGCCTCTTCCTCAAGATCAGCGACGGCCTGGCCCGCACGCGTGAGCAGTTTTCCCGGCAGCTCAACGCCATATTCAGCGGGCATGGGGAGCTGACGGAAGAGTTCTGGGAGAATCTGGAAGAACTCTTTATCATGGCCGACCTTGGTTATGATGCCTCACTGGCGCTGGTGGAGCGTTTGCGCAAGCGCGCCGCCGACATGGGCGTGGTCAAGACTGAGGACATGCGCGCCGTGCTGCGGGATGAAATCGAAGAAATCTTCCGTGTGCCGCGCAAGATTACCGCCTTCAATCCGCCGGAAGTCATTCTTTTCATCGGCGTCAACGGCGTGGGCAAGACTACGACCATTGCCAAGCTGGCCTATCGCGCCCGCATGCAGGGCAAGAAAGTCATGATTGCGGCGGCGGATACATTTCGTGCGGCGGCCATTGAGCAGCTGCAGGTCTGGGCCGAGCGCGTGGGAGCGCTGTTCCATGCCCGCGCGGCCGGTTCGGATCCGGCGTCGGTTGCCTTTGAGGCTATGGATCGCGCGCTGGCCGAGCAGGTGGACATCCTGTTTGTGGATACGGCCGGTCGCTTGCAGACCAAGCATAATCTTATGGAAGAGCTGACCAAGATTCGCACCGTCCTCGGAAAGAAGCATCCCGGCGCGCCGCACCGCACCATCCTGGCTCTGGATGCCACCACCGGTCAGAACGCCCTGTCGCAGGCAAAGCTTTTCAAGGAAGCCGCGGGCGTGGACGAACTGATTCTCACCAAACTGGACGGTACCGCCAAGGGCGGCGTGGCCATTGCCGTGGCCATGCAGGAACATTTGCCCATCACCTACATCGGCCTTGGTGAAAAGCTGGAGGACCTGCGCCCCTTCAACGGCGACGACTACGCCCGCGCCCTGCTGGGTGAAGGCGAGATCGTCGGGACTGGAAAGTAGCATGACAGAGGGGGGGGGGGGGGGGGGGGGGGGGGGGGGGGGGGGGGGGGGGGGGGG
>CAMBWG010000192.1 GCA_945871415.1 uncultured Desulfovibrio sp. | reverse complement strand
GCTGCACACGAAAGCCGTCATTCAGATTGACGACCCAGAACTGCTTGAGCACCTTGTCGCGCAGTTGTTTGACCCGCACGGCCGCATGCTTCTTGTCCGAGCCGAGCGAGAACATCGCGCTCACGGCCTTTTCGTGGCAGTAACGGGCAATATCGTGATAAGTCTGGCAGTTGGCGGCCCGGAATTCGATGCTGTCCACATCGTGCGTCAGGGGCAGAATATGCTCCGCGGCCTTTTGCAGACTGTGCATGACGGGGCTCCCCGGCATGTAGTCATGCGGCGGCGGCGCCTTGTCAAGCAGGCACTCCACCTGACCGGGAAAAACCACGCCCCCATCCGCGCACAGGGTCACCATGTCGCCGGTATGAAGCATACGGCTGGCCTTGCCGACGTTGATAATCATGGGGCGCCCGAATTCACGGGCCAGCGAGGCCAGACGGGAACCCATAAGTCCCTCTTCCGCCACAATGCCCGCCGCCACGTCAATGAGCGAAACCCAGCGGTAAATGTCGCGCCGCACCACAAGGATGTCCCCTTTGCGGATATGGCGGGCATCTTCCCACGAATCGGCCACCAGCACGCGGCCATAGACGCAGCCCCGGCTTGCCGTTTCGCCGCCGCTCAGCAGCGGCGCGGGGAGCAGATCGCGCTCCTCATGCAGCACGTCATGCAGAGGCGACGCAGGCACATAAATAATGTCGCGCAGCTGCAGGAGATAGAAATCACCTTTCGGCGTGCGCAGCCAGGTGAAGGCCTGCGGTTTCTCCAGCAGCCGCTCCAGCTTCACGGACAGATCCGCCAGCTGACGCAGCGCATTGTCATCCAGAACAGGGGGCGCGGGATCATACAGACGCCGGGACGTGATCTCGTGCGGCTCGGCGCGGGAAACGTGCACGGAATCCACCGGCAGCAGAGAATATTCCATATCCTGCGGCAGACCCGGACAGGCATAGATATGCAGATTGCCGCTGACGGCCAGCGGATTTGCGGAATGAGCGATACCGCCCACGCCGCCTTCCTCCACCGCCATGCAGGCCACGCAGACGCCCGCGCCGCCGTCGGTCAGACCGCGTGCGCGGCGGTAAATAAGGGACTGGGCCTGCTGCTTGCGCGCCAGCGTCGTATGGAAGGCGGCCAGAACCTCATCATCCGAGGCGTGCAGACTCACGGGCGGCCCCCAGATGAGCAGACCGGGATCGCCTTCGCCGCCGACTTCCGGCCCGGGCCAGAGACGCCCGCGCAGCAGAAGCTGCATGCCATCCTGCGGACATCGGGCGCGCAGCTGGCGCACCCCCTCCAGAAAGGCCCCGGCCACATCCTCCGGCAGCGGCATGCTTTCCACCAGTTCGCGCAGACTTTCCGAAAGTTCGGCCAGATGCTCCGTGGCGTAACCGCCCGAAGCCTGCACTCTCCGGCTGAACTCTTCCTGCAATTCCCTGCGCTTGAAGACGCGCATACAGCCGGGGGCCGTCATGACGAAACCCGGGGGCACATGGGCGGCCAGCGTTTTGCCCAGCCGGCCGAGACGGATGGTGCTCGGGTCCGCCAGATGCGGCATGGCCTCGAGATCGGGATGCCCCAGCGGCAGCATCAGCGGGCCGGGCTGTGCCTCTTCGTCCTCATAAACCTCGGCGGCGACGATTGCCTGCAATTCACCAAAGCGCTTGTACAGTTCGGGCGTCGATGCGGGACTCAGCTTTTCCAGCTGCTGTATGCACTGAAAGACCTGCGTCGCCACGCGGGTGCAGAGTGCGCGCACCCGGTAGGAGCCGAAGGGATGATCGCAGCACAGCGTATATTCAAGCTCGGTCATGGTTTCCTGAAACTTATTCCATGCCGTAAGAAAGAGCTTGAAACGATGGTGCAGCAGCGCAAAGTCCTGCTCGGAGGAACCGACAGCGCGTTTCGGCGTCTCCGAACGGGAAAACAGTTGTTTCAGGCGGGAAAAAAGCATGCTCCCTCCGCAAGAGTGGCCGTTTGCGCGCCGGAACAGCACGAAAAACTATCCGATGCGCATTCTTGTTCTTTATAGATCAAGCGTCCCCCCTCTTCAAGGGCGGGAGCGGCGGCGCGGGCCGTTCCCTTCCCGTCTCTTTTCTTCCGTAGAGAACCTTTTCGGTTTGAAACGCTTCTCATTCCCGCGCGTTACCTTTTTCAATGGCAAAACACTCTGAAACGGAAAAGGGGAAAAAGGTCGAGAACCTTTTTCCCCTTGTTCGTCATGCGGCAGACAGCAGGACGTCGTTACACCGGATCAGACCGGAACGCGTCATGCCTGCACCGGCGTTCTGCCGACCGGGCCGACAGGATGCACCTTTTGCAGGATGTAGACGGCCACCATGATGCCGAGCCCCACAAGGTCGGTCACCACGCCGGGCGTGATAAGCGTGATGGCGCCCGAAAGCAGCGCAATCCGCTCATACCAGTAGAGATCGCGCACCCAGTACCCCACGCTGGCAAAGGACAGCGAGGCAATACCGGTGGCGGCGGTCACCACGATGAGGGCCACTTCTCCCGCCGAGGCATTAATCATGAGCAGGGCCGGATTGTAGCAGAAGATGTACGGAATGAGGAAGCCTGCCAGCGCCAGCTTGACGGCCATGAAGCCCGTGGCGTTGGGCTCGGAACGGGCAATGCCCGCCGCGGCATAGGCCGCCAGGGCCACCGGCGGCGTCAGGTCGGCCAGAATGCCGAAGTACATGATGAAGAGATGAGCCGCCAGCTGCGGCACGCCGAATTCCGTAATGGCGGGCGCGGCAATGGAGGCCAGCACGATATACTTGGCCGTCGTGGGCAGGCCCATGCCCAGCACGATGGAGGCCAGCATGGTAAAGAGCAGGGTCAGCGGGAAGATGCCGCCCGAGAATTCCACGATGGCCGAAGCCAGCTTCATCCCGAGGCCGGTCAGCGTCACCACGCCGATGACGAAACCGGTGCAGGCGCAGGCGGCCGCCACGCCGAGGGCCAGGCGTCCGCCGTTTTCCATGGCCTGCAGGACGCTCTGCAGGGAAAGCTGATTCGCTTCCACCACGGCGCGGCCCACGCTGATACCCGAGAAGGACGCGCCGCGCCAGGCCTTCCAGTTGTTGGCCAGAATGGAGATGACCACCGTCGTCACAATGCAGTAGTAGGCGGCCTTCAGAGGCGTATAGCCTTCCACCAGCAGATAGACCAGCGCCACAATGGGAATCAGCAGATAGCCGCCCTCGCGCAGCACGACCCAGACGCGCGGCAGACGCTCGCGGGGGATGCCCTTGAGGCCGAGGCGCTTGGCTTCCATATGCACCATGAAGCCCACGGCAAGATAGTACAACAGCGCGGGAATCAGAGCCGCCTTGGCGATTTCCAGATAACCCACGCCCAGGAACTGGGCCATGATGAAGGCGGCGGCCCCCATGATGGGCGGCATGATCTGACCGCCGGTGGAAGATGCGGCTTCCACGGCCCCGGCGAAGGAGCCGCGATAGCCCACGCTCTTCATAAGCGGGATGGTAAAGGTCCCCGTGGAGACGGTATTGGCAACCGAGGAGCCGGAGATGGTACCGAAGAAGCCGCTGGCAAGAACGGCCACCTTGGCCGGGCCGCCCACATAGCGCCCGGCGGCCGCCAGCGCCAGATCGATGAAGAACTTGCCCAGACCGGTGCTGTGCAGGAACGCGCCGAACAGGACAAAGAGGAAGACGAAGGAGGCGGACACGGCCAGCGGCGATCCGAACAGGCCTTCCGTCGTCAGATACATGTGGCCGATGATGCGGCGCAGCGAGAAGCCCGGATGCCCGAGAATGCCGGGAATGTATTCGCCCAGCAGCGCATAGAGCAGGAAGGCAATGGCGACAAGCGTGATGGGCAGGCCCACGATGCGGCGCGTGGCTTCGAGCACCAGCACGACGGCGGCACAGCCGAAATAGAAGTCCAGATCGGTCGGCGGTCCGGCGTCCAGCACGATCACGTCGTAGTTCCAGACAATATAGCCGCAGACGGCCGCACCGGCAGCGGCCAGAAGCACATCGTACCCGGCCAGACGGTCAAGCCTGCCCGTGGCGCGGGCGGGATAGAGCAGATAGATCAGCGTCAGCACGAAACCGAGGTGGACGGCGCGCTGAATCTGGGGCGGGAACGGCCCCATGGCCGCGGTATAGAGATGGAAGGCCGAAAAAATGATGCAGATGCAGCGGATGGCCAGATCCATCCAGCCCTTGAAATTCCTGTAGACGGATTCCTTGTCGTACTTGGCGACGATTTCGGAGACGTCAACGGTTTCCTGAACTTTTTCGACGGCTTCGGAATTCAGCGTTCCCACGCCTTCCAGGGCGAAGCCGCCTGATCCCTGTTTTTCAATGAGCTCCATGCGCTCCTTGTGGCTCATTCACGATCCCCCTATTGAGCTGCGCCGCCTTCGGGCGGGCGTATGGGGCCTCCGTCGGCATCGTCCCGACCGAGACCAAAAGTAATAACCTGACCCGGACGGGCCAGAGAGTCCAGAGGTACAGCCTTTCTTCTGCCGGAAGCGTCGTCCAGCAGAAGCGTGTGCTGCGCCACCCGCCCGACGCGCACGTCAAAGCTGGGCAGCGGTCTGCGATAGCCGTCCATGATAACGCGGCCCCCCTCGACCCGCATGCTTTGTCCCTGCTCCGGAGCATGCGGCAGGCCCGCGCCGAAATCCTGATATTCCGATCGCTGCAATTCGATAACGCCGTTGACGACGGCGAACCAGTCTTCCACCGGCGTCAGCGCAACCGAATGTTTATAGCGGATGGCAAAGGTCATGCCGTTCCATGCGGGAGCGCTCCACAGCAGATCGCCGCGGGCATCGCGCAATTCCAGCCGCTGCCGGACGTTTCCCGTCGGCGCGGCCATAACCCCGCCGAAAAAATTCGGCAATATCAGCGCAAGTATCATGAACAGGCGGGCATAATGCCGTATTCGGCCCCCAAGGGCAAGCCCGCAACCGCGAGCAACTGATTCCATAAAGGCACCGCCTTGTTCGCACTAAAGCGTTTTGCCTGTGAAAAAGACAGAACGCGAGGCGGCGGCACAGCGCCGCCCGACCAGACGGGAGCGGAACAACCGCGTTTGTCCG
>CAMBWG010000191.1 GCA_945871415.1 uncultured Desulfovibrio sp. | reverse complement strand
CAGCTGCAAGGCCCTGGAAATCTGCCCAGGCCCGCCCCAGAACGCATCCACGTCCGGCGCGATAAAGTATTCCAGGGCCCGCAAGGGCTGCATTACCTCAACTTCGGGGTCTTGCAGGGCATAGAGCATAAGCTCAAGATTGAACTGCGTCGGCGAATTACCCTGCCATGTCTGGCGGGTATTGAACGCCTTAATCATCGTTGCCCCTGGGTATGCCTGTAGGGCCGCGCCAGCAGTGCGCATTGCCGACCCCGGAGTCATATCCTCGAAGGGCTGCGTCCATTCCGCCGAGATTTCAATGCTTGTGCCGGGGCCATACACCCCGGCAATGGTCGTTTCTCCATCCGAAAGCCAGCATTTCCTGGCATCTGCCAGCCGGAAATCGGTATTCCCGATTATTTTTGCAGCGGCGTCGCCCTGCTGATTCTGAATGCTGCGCTCTTCGTCGGACATGACGGCTACAGCCCCCGGTTCTTGCGTATCCGCATGGACTTGCGACGCTTCAGGTTCGCGGCGGCGGTATGTGACTTGCTGCGGGCTTTGCGCAATGCAAGTTTCTGTTCGGCGGACTGGCGCACCGTTCCGCTTACGCGCTTGCGTGCAACTTCAACCTTGCCGTCGCGCACAACCTTCCTGGTCTTGTAGGTTGCCTCCATAATCCCGTGCAGGCGCGAGTCATCAGCCACGCTTTCCAGAATGGCTTCTTCGCCCAGGGCAAAGCCGGAAATCAGACTGTCATCGTCAGCCTGTTCCTCATCCATGCTCTCGGCCAATGTCTTGCCGAGCCGGGCCGCGGCATCGTCGGCGTCCTTGCCGGGACCGTCCACAAGCGCCTGAGCATCCTTCGCATCCGCGCCAAGCGAAAGCAGGGCATCGCCCATTTCAGCCCATATGCGATTGTACGTATCCTCTTCCTCCTCGGAGATTTCAAAATCGCCATCAAGGTCGGCAACGACAATCACCAGCTCATCAAGCGTGTCATAGGAGTAGTCCCCCCCCGCAATCCACGACAGCAGCGCGGACATGGCCCCTGCGCGGGCAGTGCTGCGGGCGGATTCGGCAATATCGTCCGTATCCGTCGGCTTGTTCCCGGATTCTCCGGCTGCGGATTCAAAAATCATCCCCGCCTGCTCAAGCCCCTTGCGCGTGGTGGGAAACATGTAGTCATCCATAGCGGTTCCTACCTGATAAGTTTCGGCTGACCGGCAATACGGCGGGCAGCCCCGGAGATACAGATTGCCCACGTCACCTTCCAGAGGTCGATTTCAAGCTGCTCCACCGTAATGATGTACGGTGCGCTTCCATCCTGGACGGGATCGCGGGGGGTCACAAGAGCGCCGGACGTGACGAGCTCTTCCATGATGGCGGTTGTCATGTCCATGAGACCGGTACGGGTGAGCCCGTCAGGCTCAAATTTGACCTGCTGGGCCCCCTCATAAAACCGGTGATCGATGTAATCCAGAACGTCGTTGATCCAGCCGAACCGGATGTAGTTCGTCTGAAAAATATGGGTCAGATCATCATCAGCCGCGCACCCGCCGGAGGCGACAGGCAAAATCGGGTTGATACGCCCGTCATACAGAGCGTCACGGTTGATGCGGTCATCAGGGAACAGGGCGGTGAGTCCCGTGCGCGTGAGATTTGCCCTTTTTTCTCCTGCCGGCGGGTAATGCACGCCGGGCGTGCTCCCCACGGTCACAATCTTGTTGCATCTGGCTTTGGCTGCGGCCATGGCCCCGGAGACGCCCCAGACGGTTTTGCCGCCCCGCCACTGGTCGTTTGCGGCGTACGGCGCATAGTAGGCGCGCGCATGGCGGCTTTTCAGCCCCATTTCAGCATCCCACGCGATGGCTTCGGCGCTTTTGAGGGCCGGAGGAACGTCATAGAAAAAGGCGATATGCCGTTCGTCGGCCACGTCGGCCAGGCTCACAAGCACGTCCTGATCGTAGATACCGGCGGCAAAAAGCAGATTGCAGGCCACTCGCTCATTGCGAAACACAGCGACGCCGAGCTGCCAGTCGCTGATCTCCGGTTCATCCCCGGATGTGCCGCCCTGGAAGCCGAAGGTTTTCCGCTCGGTCCGGGTGGAAGCATTGGCCTTGAGAACCGGCTCGACTTCATCCCAGGAGACGCCTTCCATGAAGTCCACGCGAAAACGTTTGCTGTCGCGCTCAAAGACGGTTTCAATGTAGGCGGAAAGCCCCATGTCGTCCTTGTCGTCTTCGTCCAGGCCAACAGTGTGCTCTTCGAGAAGATACTCCTCCCCCATGGCGTCCTTATCGTAAATGGCCAGCGTGAAGCGCCGTGCGTCCGAGTCAACGTCCGCAATCTCGACGCTGCGGTTCGTGGAGGCGTCGCCATCAACGGGATAAATGGCAAGGAACGCCCCTTCCCCCACAACGACTTCTTCGTTGTAGCGATGCGCCGTCTTCTCCACGCTGCCCGCATACGGAAGCCAGTCTGTCTGTTCCGCGGCCGCAGGGGCGTTGTCATCGGCTGCGGTATGAGGAGAGACGCACAGATACTTCGCACCCAGGTAGCTCACCACGTCGCCCGCGGCATAGCCGGTGCCGGCTGCCCATTCCGTATCCGTCTCGCGGGCAATGAGAAAGGCAAGCGAGGGGAAACGATAGGTCAGCGTATTTACTACGCGGACCACATTGACATAGCTGCATTCGGCCGCCGCGTCCTGGACATGGCGAAGCCCCTCCATGCCTACGGACTTTTTGGGCAGGGGAGTTCCGAAATTGTCTTCAATATCCGTCGTCCCGCCGTAGATGGCCATGGGAGTAAACGGCTTCCCCTTGCTGGCAATCACAAGAGCGCCGCCTGTCGAGATGTCCCCGCCGCCGGTTTTGTAGTTGTTGTCAATGGGCTCAAGAATCGTGATCTCCGCCGCATTGGTAATGGTGGATTTCATGGCTTACCTCTTCCGGGCGCTGCCCTGCTCCGGCGTAGCGGCCTTGTCCTGCTGCGCCTGAGCTTGCCGCTCCTGTTCGCCTTCGCCCTGCTCCGGCGTAGCGGCCTTGTCCTGCGTCGGGACGTTCTGCCCCTGCCCGGCCTGCGCCGCAGCGCTCTTTTTTTCCTCCCCGGACGCAATGGGCTGCGCGGGAACTTCCGATATTTTCAAAAGAGGATAGGAGTGCTTCAGGCGGGAAACGATAGCCTGCGCCCTTTCAGCGGACAGGCTGACGGGGAACTCCTTGCAGTTGCCCGGAATTTCAATGCGGGAGCGCCCCACGAGGGTGATCGAGCCTTCGCCCCTGTTGGTCACAAGAAACGTCTTCTTCTGCATGGTAACTTCTCCGTCGGCTATTCGTCCGTGAACGTGAGTTTGCAGAGGTACTTTTCACCGTCAAAAGGCTGCATGTCCCGGTACGCGAGTTCCCACATGGTGGCCTTCTGCGTCAGATCGCCCAGCATCGGATGCCGGAAGGACAGCGCAGGCACGGCGTCGCCGGCCACAAAGGCAGTCTGCCCATGCTCCGGCCCGCGCCCGAAGCACAGCGCCGTTTTGGCGTCCATCTGCGGATTGCAATACAGAGCCCACTGCCCGAATACCGTGCCGACAAAATGCGGCTGGGCCACAGAGCGATAGCCGGGGGCGGCGACAAAATAGGGCG
Organism: uncultured Desulfovibrio sp.; assembly: GCA_945871415.1. Classification (GTDB taxonomy): domain Bacteria; phylum Desulfobacterota; class Desulfovibrionia; order Desulfovibrionales; family Desulfovibrionaceae; genus Desulfovibrio. The sequence goes on along the minus strand of CAMBWG010000191.1, from coordinate 1,467 downwards.
CGGGCAGGTAACGGAAGACATTGACCACATCCGACGCCCCCACAATGCCGGTAAGACCGACGACCCCGTTGCCGTTGATGAGCTTGCTGTCGACTTCCAGCAGAGCGGCATTCAGGCTTTCGTAGTGCTCGCGCAGGGTGAGCTGCGAATCGCCGACAGAGCACCATTCCACCTGATTTTTGACGTGGAAAAGCATCTCGTGCAGATTCTTGCGATCCTTGTCCGCGGCCAGCAAGTTCCGCAGCCCCTGCATGGTCAGGTTGTCGATGTCCTGCCCCAGTTCACGGCGGAGCGCCCAGAGGGCCTGAAGGGTGGCGCTGCCGCAAATGGCGGACTCGTGCGGATACAGAACCCGGCTCCGCATCTGGTGATCGATACGGGGAATAAGCTCCGGGCTCGTTTCGATGTTCACGTCAAAGCCGACATGCAACTCCAGCCCCGTGGCAGGGGCTACGGTGAACTTTACGGTCATCTGTCCTTCCGCATAGTTAACCGTCCCGGAAACGACCACGGGAGTGTCTTCCTGCGTGTAGGTTCCTATGATATTGCCGCTGCCGTCGTCTTCGGCCACGACACGGCGGTCCACCCAGATGCGCGTGCGCTTCGGTTTGAAGGGGTAGGAAACCCCGTGCAGACTTTTGGAATCGAAGGAAAAATCCGTCTTGCTCCCGTCACCTGTTCCGAGCGGGGCCCGCTGATCCATAACCGAATAGAGGCCGTCATAGGCATAGGTAATGCGGTCGCCTTTCGTGAGGGCTCCGAAGGTCGAACCGGCCACACGATCCACACGGAAGAACTCGCTCTGATTGAAGTCCCCCGGGATGTGCGTCACCATATTGGCCGTGATGCTTTGCAGCTGAACAGGGAGCACAAGGGATATGAGGCGATCCCGCATGAGGATACCATCCGTCGTGCTCATATCCGCGCTTTCAAAAATGCCTTGCCCCTTGAGCTTGTCACTGCCCAGCAGAATGGCATTTTCGATGGCCTTATGGCAGGAAGCCAGCAGATCATCAGACGGGAGATGCCCATGCCTCCGCTCGTAGCCCTGCAAGGCGCGAGCGTGGACGGCGGCGATCATGGCACCGTTTTGGGCAAGACTGTAGGCGGTATCCTGGATGGCGCTTTCCAGAATCAGATTCCGTTCTTTAGCCTCCGCCGCCGTTCTGGGGATGAAAAAATCGTCTCATTGCGACGGAACGGCTCGACGAGCGCCTGCTTCATCTTGGAAGCGCGCGTCGCCCGTTCCTCGACCTGCGCCTGAAAATCTTGCAAAGACCCCATACCTGCTCCATTTTTTGTTTCTCACCGCGACATTACGGCAATACGGTCGAATCTGTCTCTTTGCGGCAAGACTGGCAGATGTTGGGGAGCGGATACAGAAAAAAATATCCATATCTGCCATATGCAGAAAATCGGAGCCCTCTGTTGACGCCAAAACGAAAGCCCCTCTGCACATTTCCATGC
>CAMBWG010000190.1 GCA_945871415.1 uncultured Desulfovibrio sp. | reverse complement strand
CTCGCGCTAGCAGAGGGGGTTCCCTTCCCCCCAGAAGAACTTTCTTTCTTAAACATTAAACAGGAAGTGCATCACGTCGCCGTCCTGAACGACGTATTCCTTGCCTTCGACGCGGAGAACGCCGTCGGCGCGGCAGGCGGCTTCGCTTTCGTGGCTCATGTAGTCGTCATAGGAAATGACTTCGGCGCGGATGAAGCCGCGTTCAAAGTCGGTATGGATGACGCCGGCGGCCTGCGGGGCCTTCCAGCCCTTGCGGATGGTCCAGGCGCGCACTTCGTCGGGGCCCGCGGTGAAGTAGCTGCACAGGCCGAGGGTATCATAACCGGTGCGGATGATGCGCACGAGGCCGCTTTCGTCGATGCCGTATGAGGAGAGCATTTCCGTCTGTTCCTCGTCGGGCAGGCCCTGCAGCTCTTCTTCGAGCTTGGCGCAGATGCGGGCAAATCCGGCGTTGCGTTCGGCGGCAAGAGTCTGCACACGCTGCGAAAGTTCGTTGCCGTCGGCCACGGCGTTTTCGTCCACGTTGGCGCAGTAGATGACCGGCTTTGCCGTGAGCAGGCCCAGTTCGCGCCAGGACTGGAGAAAGGCTTCGTTTTCGGGCAGAGCGAAAGTGGAGGCGGGCTTGCCGTCATTGAGCGCGGCCAGAAGCTGCTGCATGATTTCCGCGGCGGCCTTGGCATCCTTGCTGCCCTTGGCCATCTTAAGCAGTTTTTCCAGTCGTTTTTCCACGCTCTGGATATCGGCAAGGAGCAGCTCGGTTTCGATGGTGTCGATGTCGCGCAGCGGATCAACCGCGCCGTCCACATGCGTAATATTTTCATCCTCGAAACAGCGGACCACTTCGACGATGGCGGCGCATTCGCGGATATTGGCAAGGAACTGGTTGCCGAGCCCTTCGCCCTTGCTGGCGCCGCGCACAAGCCCGGCGATATCAATGAAATCCACGCTGGCGTGGATGGTTTTCTGGGGCTTCGCCTTGGCGGTCAGGGCGTCAACGCGCTTGTCGGGAACAGCGACCGTTGCCTTGTTGGGCTCGATGGTGCAGAAAGGATAGTTGGCGGCCTGCGCGTTCTGCGCCTTGGTAAGGGCGTTGAAAAGGGTGGATTTGCCCACATTGGGCAGGCCGACGATGCCGATGCTGAGCGCCATGACGACTCCTTTGTGTATCTGTAGTGATGTTGGAGCGTTCTGCCTTTGAAAAAGGCGGAACGCGAGGCGGCGGCACAGCGCCGCCCGGACCGAAGTGAGCGAAAAAACAGCGTTTTGTTCCGCGAAACGACAGGCCCTATGCTTTGAAATGCTTCGCATTTCAAACTGAAAGAGCTCACGAAATAAATGCTGACAAGTCCGGGACGGACAGTGCGGCGCCGGAAAACGCGCCGGAAGCCCCGGCCGGTCAGGAGACGCACATGCGCCGCGTTTCGCGGTTATGGCGCAAAAAACGCACGCCCGCAAGAGAACGGGCGTGCGAAGGGCTTTTTAGAGCGTGTTGCCTTTAAAAAAGCGGGATGTGGGGCGGCGGTACAGCGCCTCCGGCTCGAAGTAAGCGGAAAACCGCGCGGCGGCGCGTGCCGTGCGCGGGACTATTGCAGGCCGGATCCCGTGCCGGTGAGCAGGTTGGAACGACTGCTGGAGTTGAAATCGTAGAGCAGGGGGAGCACGTCGTTGTTGATGGAGACGGTAGCCGTCCCCATGGCCAGCACTTCATTGGAAGTGGTGTGAATCAGGCGCATGGTAAAGCGGACATTGTCGGCGCTGACGACGTATGTGCCTGCCAGAACGGCATGGCTTGTACCGACGCGGCTGGCCAGCTGGCGCACGTTGCGGGTGAGGAGAAGTTCGCCGGTTTCGGGGTGGAAACGAATGTAGCTGCCCTTGCGCAGTTCCTGAAAGCGGTAGCCCTTGCTGACGAGATAACGGGAGATTTCTTCCGTCATCTGACGTGCCAGAGGGCAGCTGGAGTTAAGATCGTTGAGATCCGCGGCCACGGTGCCCATGATGATGGTGCGGGCGCGCATACGGTTTTCACGTTCGCTCTGTGACAGGTCGTCATCGGTGGTCTTGGCGGCATAGCGCTGCACCATCTGCTTGTCGAGCTGTCTGCCGATGCTGTCCGCGGCGGAGGGCACGCTGGCGGCAAGAGCGGTATGGGCGGTGGCGCAGGGAAGCAGCAGACCGAGCGCGAGGATGAGAGGAAGAGTTATTTTCCGCATGAGAGTATCCTTAGCGCATGGTGCGCAGCAAGAGTTCGATGGTATTCAGGCCCTGCTTGGCGGCGGCGATATCCCGACCGTCATTACAGATGGACAGAGCCTGCGCGTAGCTTTGACGGGCCAGTTCGTACCGGTTCTGGGTACGGAATTTTTCACCCTCGGCAAGATAGCGGCGGCAGAGGTTCTTGCTGTTGTCGGAGCCGCTGCTCATGGTGGCGCAGAAGGCCGGCGCGGCAGCAAGGAGCAGGGCGGCGGCAAGGGTGCAGACAAGCGTCGTTTTCATGGAAATCTCCTCGGCCTTAGCGGCCCTGCGTGATGGTGAGCGAGCCCCGGTTCACCGGCTGATACAGAGGCGGGTACAGAGGCTTTACGGGATTGCCTTCCTTGTCGCGGGGGGCGTCGGAAAGCAGGCGCTCGACGATGGGCGTATTGACGAGCACAAGCTGGGCCGTGCGCAGCACAAGGCCGTCGCTGGCGCGCACAAGCCGGGCGTTGACGAAGGTGGCGTCCTTGTCCACCAGATAGGTGCCCACGAGCAGCGCTGCCCACTTCTGCCCCTTGACGGCGGAGAGCTGGCTGGAGGCCAGCGCCAGATCATTTCTGCCGCCCATGCTGGAAATAACGCCGCTCAGGCGATATTCCCGGGTGGGAAAGCCGCGCTGGTTGAACTCATAGTACATGGATTCCGCCAGCAGACGTCCCAGAGGGGAACTCTGGCTGGTGTTGTTTTTATTGACGAAGGATGTCGGCATGGCCACAAAGCCTTCCAGAGCGCTATTGGGCATGGTGGCAAGCATCTGATCGGCCATTTCCCGGCACTTGAGCTTGATTTCCATCGCATCCGTATAGCCGGAGGAGGTAGGCGTCTGCGCGCCTCCGCCGGCGCAGCCGGCAAGACTGAGGGCAACCAGCGGGAGCAGGAACAGCCGCAGGCAGCGAGCGAAGGTAAATGTCATGGCGAGATCCTTTGTACGTTTCTTGCGGAAATTTCACGGATAAAACGTGACCGCAACTGTTATACGATGGAGGCGCGGCCTTTCGCAAGAGCGGCGACCATCGGACGGACGCATGCGCGCCCCGTCCCTGTCTGGGCTGAACTGCTCCGGCATGCGGCGGGTTGCCCCTGCGGCACGCGGCAAAAAAACAACGGCTGATTTTTTATATGCAAGCTATGTGCCGTTTTTAATTTTTTATGTAAAAATCCCTTTTGGAGACACAAGGGGTTTGACAATCCGCGAAGCCGGTGGAATGCTGCGGACGCCCCTCCGCATGCCGGATCGCGGCGATTCGGGACGCTGGCGGAGGGGAAAACGGCGGGCCGCATGATGTCCGCCTCAGGGGAGGTTTGCCCATGACGCAGCGCCAGAGCCGCGCCATCAGGCTTGGCCCGCTTGCCATTGGCGGCGGCGCGCCCGTGATGGTGCAGAGCATGACCAATACCGATACCCGCGACGTGGACGCCACGACGGCACAGATTGCCCGGCTGGTGAAGCGCGGGTGCGAAGCCGTGCGGCTGGCCGTGCCCGACGAGGCGGCCGTCAAAGCTTTGGCGGCCATTCGCGCGGCATCGCCCGTGCCGCTCATTGCGGATATACATTTTGATTACAGGCTTGCCGTGGCCGCGCTGGAGTCCGGACTGGAGGGGCTGCGCATCAATCCCGGGAACATCGGCCCGGCGGAGCATGTGGATCGCGTCGTTGACGCGGCCAAGGCTCACGGCGCCGTCATACGTATTGGCGTCAATTCCGGCTCCGTGGAAAAGGAGCTGCTGCGCAGGTACGGCGGCCCCTGTCCTCAGGCCATGGTGGAAAGCGCGCTGAATCACGTGCGTCTGCTGGAGCGCCGCGGTTTTTATGATACCAAGATTTCTCTCAAGTCCTCGTCCGTGACGGACACCATTGCGGCGTATGAGGCTCTGGCGCGGGCCTGCGATTATCCGCTGCATATCGGCGTCACCGAAGCCGGGGGGCTGATGCGCGGCACGGTCAAGTCGGCCGTGGGCCTCGGCATTCTGCTGCGCGAGGGTATCGGCGACACGCTGCGCGTTTCGCTGACGGCCGATCCGGCGGAGGAAGTGACCGTGGCCTGGGAGATTCTGCGCGCGCTGGGGCTGCGCAGCCGCGGGCCGGAAATCATTTCCTGCCCCACCTGCGGCCGCACGGAAATTGATCTGTTTGCGCTGGCCGCGGCCGTGGAGGCGCGTCTGGCCGAGTCCACCGCGCCCATCAAGGTCGCCGTCATGGGCTGCGTGGTCAACGGCCCGGGCGAAGCGCGCGAAGCGGATCTGGGCCTTGCCGGCGGACGGGACAAGGGCATCATCTTTCGCAAGGGGGAAGTCATCCGCTCCGTTCGCGGGCAGGATGCTCTGCTTGCGGCCTTTATGGAAGAACTTCAGGCACTGCTTACCGAAAAAGGATACAATTAACATGCGTTACAGCTCTTCGTATATTCCCACGCTCAAGGAAACGCCCGCCGATGCCGAGGTGGCAAGCCACAAGCTGCTGCTGCGGGCGGGCATGGCGCGCCGCCTGACCTCGGGCATTTACACCTATCTGCCGCTGGGCCTGCGGGCCATCCGCAACGTGGAAAACATCATCCGCGAGGAAATGGAAAAGGCCGGTTTCGACGAGCTGCTCATGCCCATGGTGCAGCCCGCGGACCTCTGGAAGGAAAGCGGCCGCTGGGTCTTTTACGGCAAGGAGCTGCTGCGCTTCAAGGATCGCAACGATCGCGACTACTGTCTCGGCCCCACGCACGAGGAAGTCATCACCGATCTGGTGCGCGGCGAGGTGCGCTCCTATCGTCAGCTGCCTGTGCGTCTCTATCAGATCCAGACCAAGTTCCGCGACGAGATCCGCCCCCGCTTCGGCCTGATGCGCG
>CAMBWG010000189.1 GCA_945871415.1 uncultured Desulfovibrio sp. | reverse complement strand
CAGTTGCAGAACGTGTCGCGGCGGCGACAGCAGGAAGAGCGCCTTGCCGCTGCAAACGCCCACGCCCTGCACGGCAACGAGCGCCCCGAGGCCGGAACTGTCCACCTGTTCGGTCTGGCTCATGTCGATGGCCACCTTGTGGACATTTTTTTCCCGCATGTAGCCTTCCAGTTCGGCACGCAGGGAAACGGAATCCTCCAGCAGCATGTTGCCGCTGTGGCGCAGAATGGTAAAGCCGTTGTTTTTTTCTGCCTTCAGTGCGTACACGACGTGCTCCTCCCGGGAATGCCGTCCGATTACGAAAACAGTTCCTCTGAATCCAGCAGAATAGTGACGGGCCCCCAGTTGCAGAGCTGAACCCGCATGTCTGCTCCAAAGATTCCCGATGCTACCCTGCAAGATGTATTTTCGTCAACAAAATTCACAAACTCTGCAAAAAGGCCGCGGGCCTGGTCCGGGGCCGCCGCATCGCTGAACGAGGGGCGACGGCCCCGGCGGCAATCGGCATACAGCGTGAACTGCGGCACGATCAGCAGATCGCCGCCGTAATCCTGCACATCGCAGGAAAACTTGCCTTCCTGTTCGCCCGCGGGCGGAAAGATGCGCAGGCTCCAGAGTTTGCGGGCCATGCCGGCAAAGGCGGGTTTGCCGGCAAAGTCTGCTCCGTCCCGGCTGCTGAAGGCGGCCAGGGCCAGCAGGCCGGGCCCTATGGCGGCGGTTTCCCGCCCGTCTATGCTGACCGAGGCGGAAAGGACACGCTGAATGAAAAGGCGCATTTTCTAGTCCTCCGATCCGGCCTGTTCAGCCTGCCTGCGTTCCTCCTCTTCCCGCAGGGCCCGGCGCAGGACCTTGCCCACGCTGCTGCGCGGCAGCTCGTCGCGGAACTCGACCAGACGCGGCACCTTGTAGGAGGCCAGCTTCTGGCGGCACCAGGCGATGACATCGGCCCGACGCAGCGTCGCCCCGGGCCGGGGCGTGATGTAGACCTTGAGGGTTTCGCCGCGCAGGGGCTCCCGGATGCCGATACAGACGGCTTCCTGTACGTCGGGATGTTCGCGCAGGGTTTCTTCCACTTCGCGGGGATAGACGTTGTAGCCTCCCACGAGCACAAGATCCTTTTTGCGATCGCGGATAAAGAAGTACCCTTCCTCGTCCATGACGGCAATGTCGCCGGTATACAGCCAGCCGTCGCGCAGGGTCGCGGCCGTGTCTTCGGGTTTGTGCCAGTAGCCCTGCATGACCTGCGGGCCGCGCACGATCATTTCCCCTTCCTCTCCGGGAGGCAGGGGCGCGCCGCCCTTGTCCGTATCGACAATACGGGCTTCCGTTCCGGGGAGCGGCAGGCCGATGGAGCCGATTTTCTGCTTTTTTCTGTCGCGCGGATTGATATGCGTAATAGGAGAGGCTTCCGTCAGGCCGTAGCCTTCCAGTATGGCGGCTCCCGTGATTTCCTGAAAACGACGGAAGATATCGGGCGGCAGCGGGGCGGAGCCGGAGATGCAGAGCTGGATGCAGCTGAGATCGTGATTTGTCAGACTCTTCTGCTGCAACAGCGAGGCGTAGACCGCCGGAGCGCCGGGAAAAACGGACGGCTTGTGTTTGTCGATAAGGCCCAGGACGTCTTGCGGCACATAGCGGGGCAGGGGAAGGGTGGTGGCGGCCAGTGCCGCCGGAATGGTGATGCCCGTAGTCAGGCCGTAGACATGGAAGAACGGCAGCAGCGCAATGAATTTGTGCGGTGTGCCCGCCTTTTCCCTGATGATTCCCAGAATCTGCCGGGCATTGGTGCCCAGATTGGCGTGCGTCAGCATGACGCCTTTGGGCGTGCCGGTAGTGCCGCCCGTGTATTGCAGCAGGGCGGGCGTCGTGATGGGATGCCGGATCGGTTCGGAAAGGCGGGGCGCATCCCTGCGGAAGTCCTTCCAGCGCAGCACGGTGTCGTCATAGGGAATGGACGCGCCCCGCTGCCGGGACTGTTTGAGGCGGTACAGCCAGTTGAGGGGGAAGGACAGAGCCTCGTCCACGGTCGTGATGATATACCGCCGCACCGGCAGACGGGAGAGAAGGGGAGCAATGCGCGGCCAGAGAGCGTCGAGTACGATCAGGGTTTCGACTGCGGCGTCGTTCAGATTGGTGCACAGCTCCGTTTCCATATAGAGCGGATTGACCATGACCGCGATGGCGCCGGCCTTGAGAATACCCCAGAAGGCTTCCGCCGTCTGGGGCAGGTTCGGCAGCATGACCGCCACGCGTTCGCCGGGGACGATGCCCGCGCGGCGCAGGGCTCCGGCAAAGCGTTCCGCCCTTTCGCGCAGGGCCGCATAGGTGATGCGCGTATTCTGGAAAATCAGCGCCTGCCGTCGCGGATACTGATCCGCCGCTTTGTCGAGCAGGGAGTAGAGCGGCGCGTCAAACAGCGGTATATCGTGAGGGGTGTCGGCGTCGTATTGCCGCAGCCAGGGCCGGGAGAGCTCTTCGGTCGTCATGCGTATGCCTTTTGCGTGTTTGCGGGAAGTGGCGGACGGGGGCGGCGCGTCGTATCAGGCGTCCACGACGGCACAGACCACGGCCTGCGCCTTGATGCCCTCGACCCGGCCTGTAAAACCAAGCTTTTCTTCCGTTGTGGCCTTGACGTTGACCAGTTCCGGCGGCAGGTGCAGCAGGCGCGCCACATTTTTCCGTATGGCCGCCTTGTGCGTGCCCAGGCGGGGCTTCTGGGCGACGATTGTCAGATCCACATTGGAGAGGCGCAGCCCCTGTCCGTGGAACAGGCGCAGCACTTCGTCCAGCAGCACCGCCGAGGAAATATTGTCAAAAGCGGCGTCGGCATCGGGAAAATGTTCGCCTATGTCGCCCAGACCGGCGCAGCCAAGCAGGGCGTCCATCAGCGCGTGCAGCAGCACGTCGCCGTCGGAATGCGCCACGACTTCCATGCCGCCGTCCAGCGGCACGCCGCCCAGACGCAAAGGCCGTCCCGGCCCGTAGCGGTGCACATCGTAGCCGAAGCCGACGCGGGGAAAGGCCTGCGGCGCGGTTTTTTCCTTCAGGAGGCGCAGATCTTCGGGATGCGTAATCTTGCGGTTGTCGCCGTCGCCTTCAACCATGATCACTGTATGACCCTGCGATTCCATCAGAACGGCGTCATCAGTCGCATCCAGCCCCTTTTCCTGCGCCGCGGCGTGCGCGGCCCGCAGCAGGCGGGCGTCGAACCCCTGCGGCGTCTGTACCGTGGCGACATTTTCCCGCGGCAGCGTTGCGGCAATGCGTTCCCCGTCCAGCTGTTTGACCGTGTCCGTCATGCGCAGCCCGGGGACGACGGCCGGGGCGCGCTCCAGCCCCGCCAGCACGCGATGCACCAGCGCGGCGGAAAGAAACGGGCGCGCCGCGTCATGCACGAGAACATGGGTGCAGTCCTGCGGCAGCGCTTCCAGCCCGTGCCGCACGGAATCCTGACGGCGCGCGCCGCCGGGAACCACCATCCAGGGCAGCCCCGGATCTTCCTCGGCGGCGATGGCACGGCAGTCTTCCACCGCAAGCTCGAAATCCGCGGCGGGGAAGACGAAAATCAGTCCCCGGATGGCGCCGCAGCGGCAGAAGGTGCGCGCCGAATGCCAGTAAAGCGGACGTCCCCGCCATTCCAGAAACTGCTTGGGCGTGCCGTTGGTGGCCGCCCCCATGCGGCTGCCTCCCCCGGCCGCCACGATAATGGCCCACGCTTGCTGTATCACCTTATTCCCCTTTTGCAGGCATGCTCAATAATTGCGGCGTTGTCACGCGCTTGTCCCGGGCGGCGGGTCTGCGAGACGCGCAGAGCGTCCGCGCCGGTCGGAAGTGTTTTCTAGTTTTCATCGGGCGACCTCTCTTGTCAATCCATTATGCTGTTTTGCAAGACCTTTGCAATGAATCCCGCGGGAGGATGCGCATTCCCTTTGCCGTAAAAGTAGGGTAGAGTGGATGCCTGTACCGTCCGCTTCTGGCCGCCGCTCCGGAGTCCCGGCGCGGCATGCCCTTGCGGCTCCTGTTTTCCGCAGTTGCCGGGATTGGGGCGCGGCTGTCCCGGCCTGATGGCGGACCTCCTGTGTCCCCGTGTTCTCAAGGAGCGCTTCTCCCATGACTGCTGGCGCATCGTCCCGCACCCTTCTGGGATATGGCTGTATTGTGGCGGCCGCCGTCTGCTGGTCGCTTATCGGCGCTGTCGGTCGTCTGCCCATGAGCGCGGGCGTCAGTCCGCTGGAAACGGCTTTCTGGCGCACCGCCTTCGGTTGCCTCTGTTTCATGCTGCATGCCGTGCGGGTCGGCGGCTGGCGCATGCCCTGGCGTCATGCGCTCTGCCTGACGGGCTTCGGCGTCTGGGGCGTGGGCGCCTTCTTCGGGCTGACGCAGTACGCCGTGGCTCTCAGCGGCGGCGCCATGACCGTTGTGCTGCTGTATACGGCGCCGGTCTGGGTAGCTCTTTTTTCCTTTATGTTTTTTCGCGAGAACCCGGATCGACGTACCCTGTCGGCCATGGGCGTTGCCCTGCTGGGTACGGCTCTGCTGTGCAGCTCCGGCGGCAGTCTGGCGGAAGCCCCTTCCCCGCTGGGCATTGCCTGCGGTCTGGCAACGGGACTGTGCTATGCCACGCATTATCCCTTTTGCCGCTGGTGGCAGCGGCGCTATTCGACCGTTGTCATCTACGCGTACATGTTTCTCGGCGGAACGCTGGCCCTGGCGGTCTTTGCCCCTGTCGGCCTGGCTCACAGGGCGACGGACTGGGGCGCTTTTCTTGTCCTCGGCGTCATCTGCTGCTATGCCGGATACTATTGCTACGGTCAGTCGCTGCTGCGTATACCTCTGGTACGCGCGGCTGCCGTGGGGTATCTTGAGCCCCTGCTCAGCACGTTGTGGCTGGCGCTGTTCTGGGGCGAGGCATTCACGCCGCTCGGCTGGTGCGGCAGCGCGCTTGTTATCGGAGCCGTGCTGACCATCACCCTGCGCCGACACTAGAGCGTTTTTTTGAAAAAGGCGGAACGCGAGGCGGCGGCACAGCGCCGCCCGGCCTGAAAAGAGCGAAAAAATGCGTTTTTTCCACGAAATACGAAGCGTGTAAAACTGAAAAT